>NZ_JBHWBP010000091.1:0-25599 GCF_042735575.1 Streptomyces sp. NPDC059564
GGGCACACCGGGCACGGCGAGCACCAGCGCGGGCGCGCCCTCGGGCGCCACCGCGGGCTCGGGCCGGCGGTGCCGTCCGGTCTGGCGGGGTCGCGGCATTCGTACGGGCAGGCCATTTGCGGGCCCAGTGGGGGAGCTCATGGCGCCGCATGCTACTGGCTTATCGGAACCTGGTGTTCGGGCAGGGCCTGTTCGGGCGGCATCTGTCCGTATTTATCCATTGAATGTCGTAGTTCAATGTCATATACGGTTCAACTTGCTGAGGGCAGGCGCCAGTCCACGGGCTGTGCTCCCTGGCGAACCAGCAGGTCATTGGTCCTGCTGAACGGCCTGGAGCCGAAGAATCCGTTGGCGGCGGACATCGGGGAGGGGTGCACCGACTCCACGGCGGGCAGCTCGCCCAGCAGTGGCCGCAGGTTGCGGGCGTCACGCCCCCACAGCACCGACACCAGCGGCTTGCCGCGGGCCGCCAGGGCCCGGATCGCCTGCTCGGTGACCGCCTCCCAGCCCTTGCCGCGGTGGGCGTTGGGCTTGCGCGGGGCGGTGGTCAGCGAGCGGTTCAGCAGCAGCACGCCCTGCCGGGTCCACGGGGTCAGGTCGCCGTTCAGCGGGCGGCCCGTCCCGAGGTCCGCGTGCAGCTCACGGAAGATGTTGTCCAGGCTGGGCGGCCACGGGTCGACCTCGGGCGCCACCGAGAAGGACAGGCCCATCGCGTGCCCCGGGGTGGGGTAGGGGTCCTGGCCGACGATCAGCACCTTCACCTCGTCGAAGGGCTGCTGGAACGCGCGCAGCACGTTCGGCCCCGACGGGAGGTAGGTCCTGCCCGCCGCGATCTCGGCGCGCAGGAAGTCGCCCATCGCGGCGACCTGCGCCGCCACCGGCTCCAGAGCGCGGGCCCAGCCCGGCTCGACGATCTCGTTCAACGGTCGTGCTGCCACGGTGGATCACTCTAGTGGCTCAACGGGTCGGCGCAGAACGGCCGCCCGCACGCACAGGACGTCCGGCAGGTGGGCGGCCAGCAACTGCCAGGTGTCGCCGTCGTCGTGGCTGGCGTACAGCTCGCCGTTGCGGTTGCCGAAGTAGACGCCCGCCGGGTCCGCGTCGTCGGTGCACAGGGCGTCCCGCAGCACCGTGCCGTAGTGGTCGTCGGAGGGCAGGCCCTGGGTGAGGGGCTCCCAGCGGGCCCCCGCGTCCTCGGTGCGGTAGACCCGGCAGCGGTGCTGGGCCGGGACCCGGTCGGAGTCGGCGTTGAGCGGGAAGACGTAGGCGGTGTCGGGGCGGTGTGGGTGGGCGGCCACGGCGAAGCCGAAGTCGGAGGGCAGTCCCGCACCGATGTCGGTCCACTCGGCGCCCGCGTCGTCGCTGCGGTACACCCCCCAGTGGTTCTGGAGGTAGAGCCGGTCGGAGTTCCCGGCGTCCTGGGCGATCTTGTGGACGCACTGGCCGAACTCGGGGTGCGGATCGGGCAGGAACACCGCCGAGACCCCGTGGTTGGACGGGGTCCAGCTGGCCCCGCCGTCCTCGGTGCGGAACACCCCGGCGGTGGAGACGGCCACCGTCACGGCGGCCGGGTCGGCCGGGTCGGTGATCACCGTGTGCAGGCCCTCGCCCCCGCCGCCCGGCACCCACGCGGACCGGGTCGGGTGCTCCCACAGCGGGCGGACCAGCTCGAAGGACGCGCCGCGGTCGGTGGAGCGGAACAGCGCGGCCGGCTCCGTTCCGGCGTAGACCACGTCCGGGGCCTCGGGGCCCGCCGGGTGCAGCTGCCAGACCCGCTCCAGGGAGGCGCCGGTGTCCTTCGGGAACTTCACGGCGGGCTCGGCGGGCTCCTGCCAGGTGGCGCCGAGATCGTCCGAGGTGAAGACGGACGGCCCCCAGTGCGAGCTGTCCCCGCCGACCAGCAGCCGGGGTGACGGCCCCCGCCCGTCGATGGCCACGGCCGACACGGCCTGGGCGTTGAAGTGCGGTTCGTCGAACTCCCAGGGCCCGGCGTCCCGGCGGCGGCCGATGAACAGCCCCTTACGGGTTCCCACGAGCAGTACTGCGTCGGTCATGGCCGGTACCTCCGGACGTCCTCGTCCTCCGCGGCGGCTTTTCGGCCAGTCTGCACCCGGCCGCCGACAGCGGCCGGGCGGCGCGCGGCGGCGGCGCGACGGCTTGTACGTGAAGTCTCGTACTACGAGGGAATTCGTAGTACGGTGTTCCTCGTACTTAGCGCCGATCCCCGGCCCGTGTCCGGTGACGTCTGGAGAGCCCCATGAGTGCCGCTGCCCCCGCCGCCTTCGCCGCCCTGTTCCAGCCCTGCACCCTGCGGTCGGTGACCATCCCGAACCGCGTCTGGATGGCGCCGATGTGCCAGTACAGCGCCGCGCCCGACGGCCCGGACGCCGGCGTGGCCCAGGACTGGCACTTCACGCACTACGCGGCCCGCGCCACCGGCGGCACCGGCCTGATCATCCAGGAGGCCACCGCCGTCTCCCCGGAGGGCCGGATCAGCCCCTACGACCTCGGCATCTGGAACGACGCGCAGGTCCGGGCGCTGCGCCGGATCACCGGCTTCGTGAAGTCCCAGGGCGCCGTCCCCGGCATCCAGATCGCCCACGCCGGCCGCAAGGCCTCCACCGAGCGGCCCTGGAAGGGCGGCCGCCCGGTCGGGCCCGAGGCGCACGGCTGGACGCCCGCCGCGCCGAGCGCCGTGCCGTTCCGCGAGGGCGACCCGGTGCCGCACGCCCTCACCGTCGAGGAGATCCGGGAGATCACCGGACAGTTCGCCGACGCGGCCCGGCGCGCGCTGGAGGCCGGGTACGAGGTGCTGGAGGTGCACGGCGCCCACGGCTACCTCATCGGGGAGTTCCTCTCCCCGCAGAGCAACCGGCGCACCGACGCGTACGGCGGCTCCTTCGAGAACCGCACCCGCCTCGCCCTCGAAGTCGTCGACGCCGTACGGGCGGTGTGGCCCGAGGAACTCCCGCTGTTCTTCCGGATCTCCGCCACCGACTGGCTGGACGGGGAGGGCTGGACGGCCGACGAGACGGTCCGGCTGGCCGGCCTGCTGCGGGAGCACGGGGTGGACCTGCTCGACGTCTCCACCGGAGGCCTCGCCCCGCACGCCGACATCCCCGTCGGCCCCGGCTACCAGGTGCCGTTCGCGGCCCGCGTCAAGGCCGAGACCGCCCTCCCCGCGGCCGCCGTCGGCCTGATCACCGAGCCGGAGCAGGCCGAGAAGATCCTGGCCAACGGCGAGGCGGACGCCATCCTGCTCGGCCGGGAGCTGCTGCGCGACCCCTACTGGGCCCGCCGCGCCGCCGCCGAACTCGGCGGGGAGCTCCGCATGCCCGTCCAGTACCACCGCTCCTGGTGAAACCGGGTGCGGCGCGGGAGTTCCCCACGCCCGCGCCGCACCCCCACCGGTCACCCCGCCCGTCCTACGACGGTTCTCGTACGATGGGAGTCCGCCGCCCGGCGGGCACAGCCGATCCGAACGAGTGGAGCCGGACATGACGGAACCTGACACGGCCCGCGCGCTGGCCCACCCCGAGCCGGAGGCCATCCGCCTCGAAGCGGTGCTGCACGCGCTCTCCGACCCGGTCCGGCTGTCCATCGTCCGCGACCTCGCGACCACCGACGCCGAAGTGGCCTGCTCGTACTTCGACCTGCCGGTCACCAAGTCGACGACCACCCACCACTTCCGCGTCCTGCGCGAGAGCGGCGTCGTACGCCAGACCTACCGGGGCACGGCCAAGATGAACGGCCTGCGCCGCGCCGAACTCCAGGCCCTCTTCCCCGGCCTGCTGGACGCCGTCCTCACGGCCGCCTCCGCCGAGGAAGCCCGCGTCGCCGCGCGGGGCGGGGCGCTCAGCGCCCGTTGAGCCACCCGCAGACCCAGTAGTTCCGGTCGGCGTCGCGTTCGACGATCCACTGGTAGAGGACCTCGCCGGCCAGTTCCCCGGTGTCCGGGTCCCGTTGGGTGATCCTCGCCTCGACGCTGAGCTGGTCCATCGAGCCGGGGATCTCGTACGGCAGGAGCTCCCAGCGGGCCACGTAGTAGCCGTTGAGCGCGAAGCCGAGCAGGGTGGAACGCAGCCGCGGGCAGGTGCCCCGCCGCAGCGACGTCATGTCCTGGCCGGCCAGCCCGTCCATGTAGACGCGGAAGACCCGGTCGACGGCCTCGCGGTCGAGCGGGGTGTGCGTCGGACGGGGCGTCGCGGAGGCCCGGGGCGTGGTCGCCGCGGCCGACGGTGAGGTCGAAGCGGACGGAGAAGCGGACGGAGAAGCGGACGGAGAAGGGGACGGGGACGGGGACGGGGACGGAGACGGCCCGGTCGAGGAGGCCGGGGAAGTGGAGCCGGGGGAGCCCGCGCCGCCGTCGTGGCGCCCCGCCCACGGCGACCACGCGGGAACGGCCACGAGGACCGCGACGCCGATCAGCACCAGCGCGCCGAGGAGAGAGGCGCGCGGCCGGCCGGGTGGCTTCCGCCCGGGCGCGGACTCCGGCGGCGGCTCCGCCGCCGGCCCCTCCCCGCCCGCCCGCACCAGCCGCCGCGTGGCCGGGGGCTCCGGCGGGGAGGACGGGGCCACGAGGGGCCCGGCGTTCCGCGCGAGCTCGCCGAGCAGCTCGTACGCGGTCTCGGCGGTCATCCGCCGGGCCGCGTCCTTGCACAGGAGCCCCGTCAGTACGGGGGTGAGCGCGCCGGCGCGGACGGGGGCGGCGGGTTCCTCGGTGGCGACGGCGACGAAGACCGCCACGGCCCCGGAGCCCTCGTAGGGCGGGTGCCCTTCCACGGCGGTGAACAGCGTCGCGCCCAGGGACCACAGGTCGGACGCGGCCGTCGCCGGAAGGCCGTGGACCTGCTCGGGGGACATGTACACCGGGGTCCCCAGGAGGGCGCCCGAACGCGTCAGGGTCACCTCGCCCTCCAGGGCGGCGATCCCGAAGTCGGTCAGCACCACCCGCTCCCCTTCGAGCAGCACGTTGGAGGGCTTGATGTCGCGGTGCGTGATGCCCATGCCGTGCACGGCCCGGACCGCGGCCAGGACCTGGAGGCCGATCGCCGCGACCCGGGCCGGCGACAGCGGGCCCTGTGTCTTGACCAGGTCGTCGAGGGAGGGGCCGCGGACCAGCTCCATGACGATCCACGGGCGCCCGTCGTCACTGGTGACGCGGTCGTGCACGGTGATGACGCCGGGGTGCTTCAGCCGGGCGGCCGCGCGCGCCTCGCGGTCCAGGCGGGCGACCCACGCGTCCCGCTGGGCGGTGTCCAGGCCCTCGGGAAGCCGGAGTTCCTTGACGGCCACTTCCCGGTCCAGGTGCTCGTCGTGGGCACGCCAGACGGTCCCCATGCCGCCCCGGCCCAGTAACCCGGACAGCCGGTACCGTCCGGCCAGTACCCGCCCAAGATCCTCGGTCACGCCAGGGAACCTAACCCATCGCCCGCGGAGTGCGGAAGGCGGGCCGGCCCGGGGCCCGGCCCGTTGCCCCGCCTACCCGAGGCCCGCCGCCGTGCGCAGGCCCGGCCAGTCGGGGATCTTCACCGTGCGGCGGCCCAGGGAGCGGCCCAGATCGACTTCGGCCGCCTCGATGGCCAGCCAGCCCGGCCACTCCACGGGGTGCAGCCCGGCCGCCCTCAGGGCGTCCAGCGGGTCGTCCGGCCGGTCGCGGCGGGCCAGCTCGCCCGCGTCCTGGAGCAGGGAGGACACCGTCTCCTTGGCGCACGGCCGGTTGGTGCCGATCACCCCGGTCGGGCCGCGCTTGATCCAGCCCGCCACGTACTCGCCGACCGAGGCCCGGCCCGCCCGCACCACCCGGCCCGCCGCGTGCGGGACCGTTCCGGTGGAGGCGTCGAAGGGCAGCCCGGCCAGCGGTACGCCCAGGTACCCCACCGAGCGCAGCACCAGCTCGGCTTCGAGGTCCTCGTACGCGCCCGTCCCGGTCACCCCGCCCCGGCCGTCGGGGGCGGTCCGCTCGAAGCGCACCCCGCGCACCCGCCCCTGCGGCCCGCCGAGCAGCTCGACCGGGCGCAGGTAGAAGCGCAGCGAGATGCTCCGCGGGGCGGCGCCGGAGCCAGCTTCGGCCTCCGCCGCGGGCTCCGCCCAGCCGCGCAGCACCTCCAGGTTCCGCCGGGCCACGGCGGGCAGCGCCGCCGCGGCGGCCGGGTCGGTGAAATCCGGGTCGAGGGCCAGCTCGGCGGGGTCCACCCGGGCGTCAACCCCCGGCAGGGTGCCCAGTTCGCGGAGTTCCTTGGTGGTGAACCTGGCCTGCGAGGGCCCGCGCCGGGCCACCATCGCCACCGACCGCAGCCCGCTCCCGGCCAGTACGCCGAGCGCCGGCTGGGGCATGTCGGTCGGCTCCAGCTCGGGCACGCCCCGGGCCAGGATCCGTGTCACGTCCACCGCGACGTTCCCGGCGCCGACCACCACCGCCGAGCGCACCCCGCCGAGGTCGAAGGACCCGGCGTCCGGGTGCCCGCTGTACCAGGACACGAACTCCGTCGCGGAGTGCACCCCGGCCAGGTCCTCGCCGGGGATGCCCAGCATCCGGTCGCGCGCCGCGCCCACGCAGTACACCACCGCGTGGTACAGCTCCGACAGCCGGGCGGTGGGCAGGAGTTCGCCGCCGACCTCCACGTTCCCGAGGAAGCGGATCCCGTCGTCCTCCAGCACCGACCGCAGGCTTCCGGTCAGCGACTTGATCTTCTCGTGGTCGGGGGCCACCCCGTACCGCACGAGCCCGTACGGCGCCGGCAGCCGGTCCAGTACGTCGACCCGTACGCCCGGCACCTCACGCTGCTGGACCAGTGCCTGAGCGGCGTAGACCCCGCTGGGGCCCGAACCGACGACGGCGACACGAAGCACGGCGGAGCTCCTCCCGCAGGTGCTCCCAGCATGACACCGGCGCCCGGACCCGTCAGCCCATCGCGCGCATTCGGTGGATCTCGGCGGTCTGGGTGGCCACCACCTCGGTGGCCATCTCCTCGACGGCGACGTTGTTGCCCCCGGCCAGCGCCTCGCCGGCCATCTTGAGGGCGCCCTCGTGGTGGGCGGTCATCAGCTTCAGGAAGAGCCGGTCGAAGTCGCCGCCCCTGGCCTCCGTCAACTCCTTGAGCTGCGCTTCCGTCGCCATGCCAGGCATTGCCGCGTGGTCGTGGGCGGCCGGGTCGGGGCTGGGCGCGGGGTGGAGGGCGACCCACTTCTCCATGGCCGCGATCTCCGGTTTCTGCGCGGCCGCGATGCGCTCCGCGAGCCGTTTGACGGCGTCCGCCGAGGCCCGCTCGGGGGCGAGGGCGCTCATCGCGAGGGCCTGGCGGTGGTGTTCGGTCATGTGCCGCACGTAGGCGTGGTCGGCGGCGTTCGGGGTGTCGTCGGGACGTTCCTTCGCGGCCTGTTCGGGGGTGAGGGTGCGGGCCTTCTCGCCCGGCTTGCCGGGGGCGACCACCACGGTCCCGTCCCCGGCTGCCCGTGTGCCCCCGCCACCGCCGTCGTCCTGGCAGCCGGTGAGCGTGAGGAGGAGTCCGGCGGCCAGCGCCGCCCCCAGGAATCGGCCGAGTAATGCGTTTGCCATGTCCATGGAAAGGAAGATACTGCCGGGGTCCAGGTTCCGTTCCCACGAGGAGCGAAACGTACGGGCCCCCACGGGAGGCACAGTGACCACGTTGCACACCGCAAGAGTGCGCCACCGGAGTCTGGGGGTGGCCCTGGCCGCCGCCGGGCTCCTCACTACGCTCCTGGCCACCGCCGGACCGGCGGCCGCCACCCCCGACCCCGGCGATCTATCGCCGGGAGCCGGTTCCGGGCGGAGCGCCGGCCCCGCCCCCGACCGCGAACTCGCCCCCGGCGAGATCCCCGGTCAGGACGAGATCGTGCACAGCCGCAACATCAAGCCCCTGGCCAACATCCCCAGCGCCAACCCCAAGGCCATCAACTCCGACCTCGCGTTCCAGGGGAACTTCGCCTACGCGGGCAACTACGACGGCTTCACGATCTACGACATCGCCAACCCGAAGTCCCCGAAGGTGGTCACCCAGGTCCTGTGCCCCGGCGGCCAGAACGACATCTCGGTCTCCGGTGACCTGCTGTTCCTCTCCACGGACTCCTCGCGCAGCGACGACTCCTGCAACAGCGTCTCGCAGCCCGCCACGGAGAAGTCCTCGTGGGAGGGCATCAAGATCTTCGACATCAAGGACAAGAAGAACCCCAAGTACATCAAGTCCGTCGAGACCAACTGCGGTTCCCACACCCACACGCTGGTGCCGGGCGGCCGCGACATCTACCTCTACGTCGCCTCGTACTCGCCCAACGAGGCCTTCCCCGACTGCAAGCCGCCGCACGACGGCATCTCGGTCGTCAAGGTCCCGAAGAAGGCCCCGACCAAGGCCGCCGTCGTCGCCTTCCCGGTCCTCTTCCCGGACGGCGGCAACCCGGGCGCGCCCGCCAACCCCGGCGTCTCCAAGACCACCGGCTGCCACGACATCACCGTGCTGCCGTCCGAGGACCTGGCCGCCGGAGCCTGCATGGGCGACGGCATCCTCTTCGACATCAGCGATCCGGAGCAGCCCAGGGTCATCGACCGCGTCCAGGACAACGTCAACTTCGCGTTCTGGCACTCGGCGACATTCAACGAGGATGCCGACAAGGTGGTGTTCACCGACGAGCTGGGCGGCGGCGGCAGCGCCACCTGCAACGAGGCCACCGGCCCGGACCGGGGCGCCGACGGCATCTACGACATCACCGGCCGCGGCGACCAGCGCAAGCTGGTCTTCAAGGGCTACTTCAAGATCCCGCGCCACCAGGCCGACACCGAGAACTGCGTGGCCCACAACGGCTCGCTGATCCCGGTCGGCGGCGGCCGCGACATCATGGTCCAGGCCTGGTACCAGGGCGGCGTCTCCGTCTGGGACTTCACCGACTCCACCCGTCCCAAGGAGATCGGCTACTTCGAGCGCGGCCCGCTGACCACCGACCAGCTCGGCCTCGGCGGCTCCTGGTCGGCGTACTACTACAACGGGCACATCTACTCGAACGACATCGCCAAGGGCCTCGACGTGCTGAGGCTCGACGACTGGCGCACCGAGAGCGCCAAGTGGGTACGGATGGACCGGCTCAACGTGCAGAGCCAGCCCGAGTACCACTGATGTCCGGAGCCTCCTAGGGGGGAAACGTTCCGCCGGGCGGTCCGCCGTCCGGCGGGACACCCAGCTCCCAGTCCAGCCCGTACCGCTGGAACAGCTCCGCCCGCAGCCGGGTAGCGGGCATCGGCGCCCCCGGCAGCAGCACCGCCACCACCGCGCCCATCAGCAGTGCCCGCAGCAGCGGATAGTCCGTGTCCACGTCCCGCGAGCCGTACCGGACCACGGTGTCCCGCAACAGGGCCGCGAGCCGCTGCTGCTCCGGGCACTGGATGAAACCCTCCGCCTGCAGGATCCCCGCCATGTGCGTGCGCATCAGCCGGGGCTGGTCGCGGGCCAGCCCCAGGATCGCGTCGATCGCCCGGGCCAGGCGCTCGCGGCCGTCGTCGCTGTGCGGCTCGCGTTCCAGGCCCGCCTCCAGCGTCCTGTGCATCAGCCGGTGCACGGCCGACTGCAGCAGCTGCCGCTTGCCCGGGAAGTAGTACGAGACCAGGCCGCGGGCCGCGCCCGCACGGTCGGCGATGTCGCCGAGCTTCGTGGCCTCGTAGCCGCGTTCGGCGACCAGTTCGACCGTCGCCTGCAGCAGCCGCTCCCGGGAACGTCTGCGCAATTCTTCATTGACCGATGCGCTGCGCGGGGACATGCTTACTCCTGCGTTGACTGGCTCCGGGCCAATATACTCAGCGCGCGGGACCGTCTGCTCGGGGTGACGCGGGGGATCACCCCGAGCAGGCACCCCTTCCCCCTCCTCCTCCCACGCGCGCGCCGCCGCGCACGGGCGCATCCTGTCCTGTGGGACGGTCACCCTCGTCCGGAGGAGGAGACGGTCGTGGACGCAGCACTGCGGGGAACGGTCGCCCTGGTCACCGGGGCTTCGAGCGGTATCGGCGCGGCCACGGCCGAGGCCCTGGCGGACCGGGGCGCGGCGGTCGCGCTCGTCGCCCGCCGCGCCGAACGGCTGGACGAGCTGTCCGGGCGGCTGCGCGACGCGGGCGCGACGGCCCTCGTCATCGCCGCCGACATGACGGACGAGACCCAGGTGCGCGAGGCCGTCGAGCGGACGGTCAACGAGCTGGGCCGCCTCGACACCCTCGTCAACAACGCCGGCCTGATGATCCTCGGACGGGCGGCCGACGCCGGCACCGACGAGTGGCGGCGCATGACCGACATCAACCTGACCGGCCTGATGAACACCACCCACGCGGCGCTGCCGCACCTGATCGCGGCCGCCGCCGACGGCGACCGCCGGGTCGCCGACATCGTCAACGTCTCCTCCGTGGCCGGGCGCCTCGCCGTGGCGACCGCCGCCGGCTACTGCGCCACCAAGTACGGGGTGGTCGCCTTCAGTGAGGCGCTGCGCCAGGAGACGGCCGCCCAGCACGTCCGGGTGTCGGTCGTAGAACCGGGAGCGGTGGACACGGAACTGCGCGAGCACAACAGCCCCGAGGTCCAGGAGCAGCTCACGCGCCTCTTCGGCTCGATCGAACGGCTGGAGGCCCGGGACGTCGCCGACACGATCGGCTACATCGTCAGCCGCCCCCGGCACGTCGCGGTGTCGGAGCTGCTGGTCCGTCCGACCGAACAGGTCTGACCGGACCTACGCCAGCGCGCTGAGTCCCGGTACGAGGGCCACCGCCAGCGGTACGGCGGGCACCAAGGTGGCCAGGGCCGTCAGCCGCAGCCGGCGGCCCGCCGACAGGCGCGGCGCGGGCGACAGCAGCCGCCGCACCCGCTGGGGGACGTGCGCCTCGGTCGGGCAGGGGCCGAACACCCCCCGGTCCTCGTTCAGCCCGACCAGGGCCAGCGCGATGGTCAGGCGCCCGTAGCGCCGGGAGGCCACGTCATCGGCGGCGAGTTCCACCAGCCGGTGCATCTCCGCCTCGAACGCCGCGAACACCGGCACCTGCGGGAACCCCTGCGACAGCGCCCGCGAGCAGTGCAGCAGCCAGTCGTGCCGGGCCGCCACGTGCCCCTGCTCGTGCGCCAGCACCGCGTCGAGCTGGCTGCCCTTGAGCCGGCCCAGCGCGGCCGTAGTCACCACCAGCCGCGGGACCGCACCCGGCTGCCACCAGGCCTCCGGACGCGGGCCCTCCAGCACCACCAGCTTCGCCGCCGCCGGGTCCTCGCCGGGCAACAGCGGGGCGCGCAGCAGCAGTTCGGCCCCGCTCGTGCGCCGCCGGGCCCGCGCCCGCAGCACTTCCCGGGTCAGCATCGCGCCGGTCCACAGGCCCCCGCAGGCCAGCGCCAGCGCGGTACCGGCGGCCCAGGGTCCGCCCGCCGCCCCCAGCGCGTACGCGTCGACCACCCCGTGCGGGGCCGCCGCGAACAGCCCGCCCCGCACCGCCTGCCAGGCGGCGGCCGCGCTGAGCAGCATCGACAGGGCCAGGCACAACAGGGTCGCGCCCACCACGCACTGCCAGGCCCAGAGCGCGACGACGGGTTCGCGGTCGGGCCACTGGGCCCGGGCCAGCAGACGGGGAGCGAGCACCGCGGTCAGTGCGCCGAGCAGCAGGAGAGCGGCGGGGACCATCATGTCCGCCAGCCTATGAGGGGCGGTCCGCCGACGGGTACGGTCCCGGGGCATTGGTGACGCAGGACACGTTCCGCCCCGCCGCGGCCGGGCCTCACATGGTCAGCAGCATCGCCAACATCCCCGTCCCCATGGCGAGTCGGCAGGCCCGCGTCAGGTCGCCGGCCCCGCCGGGCCCCCGTTCGGCCACGGCGCCCGGCAGCGCCCCGCCGCCCGCCGTCACCAGCCGGGCCCCGCCCAGCAGCACGTACCCGGCGTAGTAGACGAGCAGCGCCCCCGTCACCAGCGGCAGCCCCGCCCGGCCGTGCCCGTGTCCCTGCCCCGCCCCGGCCGCGGTCATCTCCAGCGCCATGTACGCCATCGCCAGCGAGCCGACCAGGTGGTGCGCGTGGTGCGCCCCGCCGCGCAGCAGCCACAGCGCGTGGACCGCCGCCCCGCAGAAGACGGCCAGCAGGATCTGCGGCCCCCAGGCCCCGGTCCCGGAGGGCACGGCCATCGCCGCCATCCCCAGGCCCATCACCGCCTCGCCCGCGGCCGCGCCCCGCGTCCGCCGGTCCGCTCTGCGCGCCCGCAGCAGACAGTACGTACCGCTCACGGCGCAGAGCAGGACCAGCAGCCAGGCGGAGACGGCGGAGGCGGAGAAGGGGGAGAGGGACATCGCGGGTCCGTGCACGGCGGAACCTCCCGGTTCGTCGGCGTCACCGGAAGGGATGCCCGCCCGGCGGCCCTCTCACGCCGCCCTCACGACGCCCTCACATCGCCCCGAGTTACGCTCTCCCTGCCGCACCCGGCACGCCACGTGCCGCCGTACCGAACGGAGCTCCCCCGATGCCGACCGCCCACTCCGCCGCCCTGAGCTACCGCAGCGCCGTGGAGGCCGACGTACCGGAGCTGGTGATCCTGGTCGAGTCCGCCTACCGGGGCGACGCGAGCCGGGCCGGCTGGACCACCGAGGCCGACTTCCTCGACGGGCAGCGCACCGACCCCGACGGCGTCCGCGCGGTCATCGCCAATCCGGACGGCGAACTCCTCGTCGTCGAGCGGGCCGGCGAGCTGATCGCCTGCTGCCAGCTCGAACACCGCGGGGACCACGTCTACTTCGGCATGTTCGCCGTCCGCCCCGGCCTGCAGGGCGGCGGCCTCGGCAAGGAGATCATGGCCGAGGCCGAGCGCCGCGCCCGCGAGACCTGGGGCGCCAAGGAGATGCGGATGACGGTGGTCAACGTACGGGAGGAGCTCATCGCCTACTACGTGCGCCGCGGCTACGAGCGCACCGGCGAGCTGAGCCCCTTCCCCTACGGCGACGAGCGCTTCGGCGTGCCGCTCCGCGAAGACCTGGCCTTCGAACTGCTCGTCAAGACCCTCTGACGAGCCCGGCCGCTCAGGCGGTGAAGCGGCCCGTGCTGCGGATCTCCGGGAAGTCCGTGGCGGCGCCGTCCAGTTGGAGGGCACGCGCCAGCCGCAGCTGATCCAGGGTGTTGACCGTCCAGCCCGTCACCCGCAGACCGGCCGCGTGCGCCGCCTCCACCGTCTCCAGGGCGATCTTGTGGATGTCGAGCGCGAGGGTCCGCGCGCCCGCCGCGAGGGCCAGTTCCACGACGCCCTCGCGGTGCCCGGACACCCGCAGGACCGTCCGGACGCCCGGGGCCCGCCCCGCGGCGGAGGCGAGGAGGCCGCCGTCGCCGGAGGCCACCTCCACCCGGGAGGTCAGGTCGCGGCGCACGATCAGCTCCGCGAGGGCCTGGGCGGCGCCCTGGTCGTGGACCGTCACCTGGAGCGGGGCACCGACGGCGTCCAGCACCTCCTCCAGGACCGGTACGCGCTCGCCCCCGCCCGCGTCCAGCCCGCGCAGTTCGGCCAGGGTCAGGTCGGCGACGGCGCCCGCGCCGTCGGTGGTGCGGTCCACTTCGGCGTCGTGCAGGACGACGAGGGCGCCGTCCTTGCTGAGGCGGACGTCCAGCGCGATGGCGTCCATCCCGGAACGTTCCGCGCGGACGAACGACCGCAGGGTGTTCTCCGGTTCGACGCCCATGACCCCGCGGTGACCGATGGTGAGGAAAGTCAAGGTTCTCTCGCTTCCGTCGACGGCGGCTCGGCGCGCGGCAGCGGTGTCCCGACCGGCAGCGCGCGGTGAGGACGCATGCTAGTGCGCCGCGCGTGCGAGGGGACCGGTCGTGCGGCGGCCCGCGCGGGCCGCCCGGCCGCTTCCCGCCAGGGCCGTACGCGCGGCACGGCCCCGGAGCCGCCGTGACGCGTCACCCGGGCGTGGGCGCGTCCCCGCCGGCTTGACGCACGGCCTCCGGGGGCGTCCGCGGCGCTTCCCCGGCGTGCTCCCGGACCTCGGCGAGGTCCGCCAGCAGGGCGTCGGCCAGCTCCAGTTCCGCCAGGTGCTGCCGCTCGCTCCAGCGCAGCGCGAGGACGGGGAAGGCCCACTCCGGGACCTCCGCCGCGTGCCGCATGGCCTCGCGTACGGCGGCCAGCTCGGCCACGGTCCGCTCCCGGTGGTCCTCCACCATCGCGCAGAGCCGCTCCGGCTCCGACAGGTGTCCGAGCCAGATCCGCAGCAGCAGCCCGTGCTTGAGCACCGGCGGGCCCGCCTCCGCGGTGTCGCCGGCCCAGCCGGAGAGGGCCGCGCGCCCCGCGTCGGTGATGGCGTACCGGCGCTTGGTGCGGGCCTCCTCGGGCCCCGAGCGCGCGGAGGCCGCGTAGCCGAGCTCCTCCAGCCGCCGCAGTTCGGCGTAGATCTGGCTGATGGCCGGCGACCAGTAGAAGAAGCGCAGGGAGGAGTCCGCCCACTTCTTCAGCTCGTACCCGGTGCGCTCGCCGGGGAACGACAGCAGGCCGAGGACGGCCCACGCGGTCGGCGGGAGCTCTTGCTTGTTCGGCGTCTGACTACTAGTCATATTCCGAATAGAAGTGAGTCCGGGCAGTGGACGCAACCCTGGAGGCATCGTGAAGTTCTCCGTCATCTTCGAAGCTCAGCTCGCCGACCCGACCGTGGAACGGGAGCACCAGGTGATCCGCGACTGCGTCGAGCAGGCGGTGCTCGCCGAACGCATGGGATTCGACCGGATCTGGGCCGTCGAGCACCACTCCCTGAAGTGGTACGCGCACATGTCCGCCCCGGAGATCTTCCTGACCTGGGTCGCGGCCCGGACGCACACCATACGCATCGGGCACGGCGTCGTGTGCATGCCCTTCAACTTCAACCATCCGGTCCGGGTCGCCGAGCGCGCCGCCATGCTCGACCTGCTGTCCGGCGGCCGCCTCGACCTGGGCGCCGGGCGCGGGGGCACGGAGCAGGAGACCTCGCTGTGCGGCGTGGACCGGGAGCGCACCACCGCGGAGGTGGAGGAGGCGCTGCGGATCATCGGGAAGGCCTGGCGGGAGGAGGAGCTGGAGCACCACGGCCCGCTGCTGGACATCGCCCCGCACCCGATCCTGCCGCGCCCGGCGCAGACCCCGCACCCGCCGCTCTTCCTGGCGTGCAGCCGGGGCGAGACCCTGGTGCGGGCCGCGGAGCTGGGCGTCGGGGCGCTGGTGATGGGGTTCGCCGGGCCGGAGTCGATCGCCGGGATGCGGGCCGTGTACGACGCGGCGCGCGCGGCGCGGGACGGGAGCGACTTCGTCTCCACGGTGGTCAACGACCACTTCTCGGTGCTCTGCCCGACCATCGTGCTCGACGATCCGGGGGAGGCCCGGCGGATCGGCATCCGGGGCCAGCGGTTCTTCGCGCAGTCCATCGGCCACTGGTACGGGGGCGCGGGCATCCCGGACGAGGCGGTGGTGGCGGGCGCCGACGAGGCGGCCGAGATGCGCCGGGCCGCCGAGCAGGTCGTCGCCCGGCTGCACGAGCTGGACATCCCCGTCCGGCCGGCCTCCACCGCCACCTTCAACGCGGACCACGCGTACGGGAGCGCGGACGAGGCCATCGCGTACGTGGAGCGGCTGCGCGACGCGGGCGCGGACGAGGTGATGTGCCTGATCCAGATGGGCACGGTGCCGCAGGAGGCCTGCCTGGAGACGCTCCGCCAGTGGGGGGAGAAGGTGATCCCGCACTTCTCGGGCATCCCTCGGGCCTCCTAGGCGGAGTGGTGGCTTCCACCCGTAATGACGGGAAGAATTTCGGTGGAGTGGGTAGTGCGGCGAATATTTTCCCGAGTTAACTCTTGAGCAAGAGACCCTTACATGCATACGCTGTCTTGACGTGAGGTTCTCCTGTGGAGGAAGTGACATGACGGAAACTCTTGTGCCGGGTGCCGGCGGTGCCGTGATAACCGCTGGGGCGCGGGTGGTCGACCACCCCGCGTGGCCCGAGCTCAAGGCCGCCGTGGAGGAGATCCGCCCCTGGCAGGCCAAGGACGGTTCGATCGACTTCGAGGCCGAGGGCGCGCCTTCCCCCGCCGCCGTCGAGGCCGCCGTGGAGCGGGTGACCGCTGCCGTGGAGGTGCTGTCCCCGCTGCTGCCGCACGCCAGGGCGTACCACCGGGCGCTCGTCGCCGACCTGCGCAAGTGGGTCGCCGGCGGCTTCCGCGTGCCGGACTTCCTCGACTCCCTGCTGGCCTTCCACCCGGCCGCCGGGCGCGAGGACGGGCTCCAGCACCTCGTGGTCTTCCCGATGTACACGCAGAACGGCAACCCGGACCGCAACTTCGAGGCCGTCGTGCTGAAGATGGTGTGGCCCGAGTGGCTCTCCGAGCTGGAGCGCACCCGGTACGACAACCCGCTCTTCCTCGGCATCACCTTCGAGGACTTCACCCCGGGCTACGACACCCACTCCGCGGTGCTCTTCCCGGAGACCATCGCCGTCCGCGAGGCCCCCGAGCGCTTCACCTGGGGCGGCATCTTCTGTGACCGCGAGGCCGCCCGCTACCGCAAGGTGACCGAGGCCGCCGTCGACATCCTCGGCATCGAGCTGCCCGAGGACATCGCCCGGATGGTCGAGGACCAGGAGCGCTGCGAGAAGGCCTTCGTCCTGTGGGACATGGTCCACGACCGCACCCACAGCCACGGCGACCTGCCGTTCGACCCCTTCATGATCAAGCAGCGCCAGCCGTTCTGGATGTACGGCCTGGAGGAGCTGCGCTGCGACCTCACCGCCTTCAAGGAGGCCGTGAAGCTGGAGTCCGAGGGCAACGAGCACGGCCGCGACGTCCAGTACGCCGTCCTCTTCGACCGGATGTTCCGCTTCCCCGTCTCCGGTGACCGCAACCGCAACTACGACGGTCTCGGCGGTCAGCTGCTCTTCGCGTACCTCCACAAGCACGACGTCGTGCGCTGGACGGACAACAAGCTGAAGATCGACTGGATGCGCGCCCCGCAGGTCACCAACCAGCTGTGCGCCGAGATCGAGGACCTCTACCGCGCGGGCATCGACCGCCCGAAGCTGGTCCACTGGTTCAAGGCCTACGAACTGGTCTCGACGTACCTCGCCCCGCACCCGGGCTCCAAGTGGGCCAAGGGCCCCGACGCCCTCGACCTGACGCAGCCGCCGCGCAAGCTCGTGGACGACGTGCTCGCGGACGAGTTTCCGCTCAGCATGTTCTACGAGGCCCTCGCCAAGAAGCTCAAGGGTGTGATCGCCTCGACCAAGGGCATCACCGCCCTGAACGCCGGGACGGCCGAGCAGGTCGCCGCGTGAGCACTCGCCCTCAGGAGGCTGCACAGATGAACGGCTCCGGGAACGGCAACGGCAAGCTCCACGGAGCGGTGGTGGCGGTGGCCGGGGCCGGCGGCCCCGCCGGCCGCGCCACCCTGCTCCGCCTCGCCGAGGCGGGGGCCGTGGTCGTCGCCTCCGACGCCGACGCGGGACGCCTCGCGGAGGCCGTGGACGCCGCCCGCTACGCCCACGGCGGCGCCACCGTCACCGGTGACACCGTCGACCTGCTCGACCTGGAGGCCACCAAGGCCTGGGCCGACCGCACCGAGAAGGAGTTCGGCCGGATCGACGGGGTCGTCCACCTCGTCGGCGGCTGGCGCGGCAGCAAGACCTTCACCGACGTCGACCTCGCGGACTGGGACTTCCTGGAGAAGCTCCTCATCCGCACGGTCCAGCACACCTCGCTCGCCTTCCACGACGGCCTGCTGCGCAGCGACCGCGGCCGCTTCGTGCTGATCAGCCAGTCCGGCGCGCACAAGCCGGTCGCCAACAACGCCGCGTACAACGCCGGCAAGGCGGCCGCCGAGGCGTGGACCCTCGCCATGGCGGACTCCTTCCGCAAGGCGGGGGGCGAGGACGGCCCCGGCGCGGCGGCTGCGATCCTGGTCATCAAGGCACTGGTGCACGACGCGATGCGCGCCGAGCGTCCCAATGCGAAGTTCGCGGGCTTCACCGACGTCAAGGAGCTGGCCGAGGCCATCGCCGGCGTCTGGGAGCGGCCCGCCTCCGATGTGAACGGACAGCGTCTGTGGCTCACTCCCCAACCGTGAAGAACGCTGCCGTGAAGACCGCGATCAGGAAGTCCCAGGCGAAGACGGACGCCCGTCGCCACCACGACCCGGCGGTGCGCGGCTTCGCCAGCGACAACTACGCCGGGGTGCACCCGGAGGTCCTGGCGGCCGTCGCACTGGCCAACGGGGGCCACCAGGTCTCCTACGGCGACGACGAGTACACCGAGCACCTGCAGCAGGTCTTCCGCAGCCACTTCGGCCCGCACGCCGAGGCCTACCCGGTCTTCAACGGTACGGGCGCCAACGTGACGGCCCTGCAGGCCCTCACCGACCGCTGGGGCGCGGTGGTCTGTGCCGAGACGGCGCACATCAACGTCGACGAGGGCGGCGCGCCCGAGCGGATGGCGGGCCTCAAGCTGCTCACCGTCCCCACCCCGGACGGCAAGCTCACCCCCGAGCTCATCGACCGGCAGGCCTGGGGCTGGGAGGACGAGCACCGGGCGATGCCGCAGGTCGTCTCGATCACCCAGAACACCGAGCTGGGCACGGTCTACACCGTGGACGAGATCCGTGCCATCTGCGAGCACGCGCACGGCAAGGGCATGAAGGTCCACCTCGACGGCGCCCGGATATCCAACGCGGCGGCCTCGCTCGACGTGCCCATGCGCGCCTTCACGAACGCGGTCGGCGTGGACGTGCTGTCCTACGGCGGCACCAAGAACGGGATGATGGCCGGCGAGGCCGTCGTCGTGCTGAACCCGGACTCCGTCCGGCAGATGAAGCACATCCGCAAGATGTCGATGCAGCTCGCCTCCAAGATGCGCTTCGTGTCGGTGCAGCTCGAAGCGCTCCTCGCGAAGGACCTGTGGCTGCGCAACGCCCGCCACGCCAACGCGATGGCGCAGCGGCTGGAAGCGGGCGTCCGCCAGACCGACGGGGTGGAGATCCTCTACCCGGTGCAGGCGAACGCGGTGTTCGCGCGGCTGCCGCACGAGGTCACGCGGCGGCTGCAGGAGCGCTACCGCTTCTACTTCTGGGACGAGATCGCCGGCGACGTCCGGTGGATGTGCAGCTACGACACCCAGGAGGAGGACGTCGACGGCTTCCTCCAGGCGCTGAAGGAAGAGCTGGCCCGCTAAATTCAATAGTCATGCGGACTTGCGCATAGGTATGCTCCTGGATCATGGAAATGATCCAGGAGCATTCCGGCCTCGCCGCCTACCTCGCGGCCGACGAGGCGATCGACCACGACCACCCCTTCGTCCGCGAGACCGCCGACGCCCTCTGGACGGCCACCGGAGAAGCCCGCGCCTACGCCGAAGTCGCCTTCGAGTTCGTCCGCGACACCGTCGTCCACTCCGCCGACTCGGGGGACACCGGCGACGAACGCGTCCCCTGGCGCGCCTCCGAGGTGCTGAGCACCCGCAACGGCATCTGTTACGCCAAGTCCCACGCCCTCGCCGCCCTGCTGCGCGCCCGGGGCATTCCGGCGGCCCTCTGCTACCAGCGCCTCACCGAGGACGACGGCTCGGATCCGGTCGTCCACGGGCTGGTCGCCCTCCGGCTGCCCGGAGCCGACCGCTGGTCCCGCGTCGACCCGCGCGGCAACAAGCCCGGCGTCGACGCCCGCTTCAGCCTCGACCGGGAGGAGCTCGCCTTCCCCGTGCGCCCGGAGCTCGGCGAGTGCGACTACCCCGCGCTGCACGCCGCCCCGCACCCCGCCGCGCTCAAGGCGCTCCAGGGGTCCGCGGACCGGCGGGAGCTGTGGCGGAACCTGCCGACGGCCCTGTAGGCGCCTTCTCGGGTACGGGCCCCCGTGCCCCGATCAGCGCGTGCAGGGCGGCGGCCGCGAGCTGCAGCCCGGCGATCCCGAGCAGCAGCGCCCACGGCGGCGCGGCGGCGGCCAGCCCCACCAGGGCGGCGCCGGCCGAGGCCGCCGTCAGCTTGAGCCCCGCCCCCAGGGTGAACACCTGGGCCCGCACCCCGTCCGGGGCGTGCTCCGAGCGGATCCGCAGCGTCGCCGTCAGCAGCGGCCCGTCGCACACGCCGGCCGCCGCGAACGCCGCCGCCGTCAGCGCGACGCCGGGGGCGAAGGCCGCCGCCGCGAGCGCCACCCCCGTGCCCGCCATGCCCCAGCGGGCCAGCCGGCCCGGCGCCACGGACGTCACGCGGCCCAGCGTCAGGGAGCCGGCCAGCGCGCCCACCGCGAAGGCCGTCATCAGCACCCCGCCCGCGCCCGGACTGCCGAGTCCGGCGGCCAGCAGCACCGAGGTGGTGGTCAGCGACCCGATGCCGACGAAGGCCAGGGTCGTCGCCGAGGTGATGGCCCGCAGTTCCCGTACCCGCCACAGCGCGGCCAGCCCAGCCGCCGGCCCGGCGCGGGGGCCCTCGTGGGCCGGGCCCGCGCACGGGTCCTCGTACGGGAGGGACGCGGCCAGGGCGGCCGCCAGGGCCCCGGAGGCGGCCAGGACCACCATCGCGTACGCCGCCGAGGAGGGCGCCGCGACCAGGCCGACGGCCGCGGGGGCCGTCACCGCCGCCGCGTTGTAGGTGGAGGCGTCCCAGCCGTACGCCCGGTCCCGCTCGGCGCCCGCCGGGACCAGGGCGGCGACCAGGCTGGAGAGCCCGCCCGTCACCATCGGCCCGCAGGTGCCGCCGAGGGCCGCCACCGCGAGCACCACCGGCGTCGGAGCCCGGCCCAGCAGCACGGCCAGCGCCGCCACCGCCGTCGTGAACCCGGCCAGCGCGCCCACGTAGAACAGCCGCGGCCGGCGCACCCGGGACGCGAGGGCGCCCGCCAGCGGCGCGGCCAGGACGTGCGGCGCCAGCCAGGCGGTCAGGACGAACGCCCCGTGCGCGGCGCTCCCGGTCCGCTCCAGGGCGAGCAGCACCACCGCCAGCCCCATGCCTTCGGACGCGAAGCGCGCGGCCAGCGCCGCCCCCAGGTACCGCCCGAACCCGCCCACCGGCGAACCCCCTCCGCAGTGTGCAACGTGAAGTGTGTAACGTGATGATCGAGGAAGACGTTACGTCAGACGGGTGCAGGACGAAAGGACTCGGGATGGCGGATCTGCGGAACGGGGACGGCCGGGACGGCCGGGGCTTCTCGGCGGCCCGGCGGCTGATCGAGTTCGCCGAAGCGGTCCGCGTCGACCCCGGCCTGCCGCGCGACGCCCTCGCGGAGCTCCTCGCCCGGCATGGGGAACACCCGGCGGACCTCGCGCCGGACTCCTTCGGGGAGGCGGACGCGGCCGAGCTGCGCGCCGCCGCCGCCCGGATGGCCCTGGTGCTCGCCGAGACGGACGAGGATCGGGCGGCCGGAGCCCTCAACGGGCTGCTGGAGGAGTGCGGCACCCGGCCCCGGCTCACCCGGCACGACGGCCACCCCTGGCACCTCCACGTGGACCGCGGGGACGGGGCGGACTGGGGCGACTGGTTCCTCGCCTCGGGCGCGCTCGTGCTGGCCCAGCTGCTCACCGAGTACGGGCGCATCGCCTGGGGTGCCTGCGCCGCCCCGGGCTGCGGCCGCCTCTTCCTCGGCACCGGACCGGGCAGCGCCCGGCGCTACTGCTCCAGTGCCTGCGCGACGCGGACCCGGGTCGCCGCTCACCGGCGGCGCAGGCGGGAGGGCTCCTGATCCCGGTCCCCGGTCCCGGCCCTGTCCAGGCCCTGATCCCGATAGGAAAGTTTACTGTCGGATAACGTTGTCAGCCTGACATGTCCATGAGTATCTTCGGCCGCAGGATCCCCCCACCTCCGACCGGAAGGTGTTCCATGCGTTACGGAATCCCCGCAGGGTTGGCCGCCCTGGCCCTCGCCGCCGCCGCGGCGCTCACCCCCACGACCGCCGCGCACGCCGGGCCCGCCCGGCCGGCCGGGCCGGCACCCGCGGCTGCCGCCGCGTTCGCCCACCCCGGAGTCCTCAACAGCCGCGCGCAACTGGACTTCGTACGAACCAAAGTGCGGGCGGGGGTCCAGCCCTGGAAGCGGGCGTTCGACGCCATGCTCGCCAGTGAGTACGGCTCGCTGTCCCGGACGCCCAAGCCGCGCGCCGTCGTGGAATGCGGCTCGTACTCCAACCCCGACATCGGGTGCTCCGACGAACGCGAGGACGCGATCGCCGCGTACACGCAGGCGCTCGCCTGGTCCGTCACCGGGGACGCCCGCTACGCCCGGAAGTCCATCGAGCTGATGGACGCCTGGTCCGCGACGATCAAGGACCACACCAACACCAACGCCCCGCTGCAGAGCGGCTGGGCGGGCTCCACCTGGCCGCGCGCCGCCGAGATCATCAAGCACACGTACCCGGGCGGCTGGCCGAACCAGGGGCGCTTCGCGACCATGCTGCGCACCGTCTACCTGCCCGAGGTGATCGGCGGGAAGCCGAACAGCAACGGCAACTGGGAACTGATCATGATGGACGCGGCCATCGGCATCTCCGTCCACCTCGACGACCGCGCGAGCTACGACAAGGCGATGGCCATCTACCTCGGCCGGGTCCCGGCCTACTTCTACCTGTCCTCCGACGGCCCGCAGCCCCTCTACCCGCCGCGTTCGAACATCGACACCAGGAGTGAGCTCGTCGACTACTGGTACGGCCAGACCACCTTCAAGGATGGCCAGGCCCAGGAGACCTGCCGGGACTTCGGCCACACCGGGATGGCCATCGCCGCGACCATGCACGTCGCCGAGACCTCACGGATCCAGGGCCGCGACCTGTACCCGCAGTTCAAGGACCGGTTCCGGTACGCGCTCGGCTTCCACGCCGCGTACGAACTCGGGGCGGCCGTGCCGTCCTCGCTGTGCGGCGGGAAACTGACCCGGGGGATCGGCCCCGCCACCGAGGTCGGCTACAACGCCCTCCACACCCGCCTCGGCGTCAGCATGGAGAACACCCGCAAGCTCACCGAGGACCGGCGCCCCGCGGGCACCGAGAACCACTTCGAGGCGTGGGAGACCCTGACCCACGCCGACAACCCCAACTGAGCGCGCGCTCCAGCCCCATTGGGCGCCGGCGCGGGCCGGGGGGACGGTCAGCCCGCTTCCTTGACCTGCGCCGGCGTGGGGGCGGTACCGCCCAGGTGGGCCGGCAGCCACCAGGAGTCCTCGGGGCCCTTGGGGCGGGCCGGGTAGGCGGCCTGCGCCGCGTCGAGCAGCTCCTGCACGCGCTCGCGCAGCCGGCGGGTGATGGCGCCCGCGTACTGGTCGGTGGGCGCCTCCAGGGGCTCGCCGACCCGCATCGTCACCGGGATGTGGCTGCGCTTGAGGTCCTTGGGCCGGCCCTTGGTCCACAGCCGCTGGGTGCCCCACAGCGCCACCGGGATCAGCGGGACCCCGGCCTCCTGCGCCATGCGCGCGGCACCCGACTTGAAGGTCTTGAGGGTGAAGGACTGGGAGATCGTCGCCTCCGGGAACACCCCGATGATCTCGCCGGAGCGCAGCGAGTCGAGCGCGTGCTGGTAGGCCGCCTCACCCTGCTTGCGGTCCACCGGGATGTGCTTCATCGCGCGCATCAGGGGGCCCGACACCTTGTGACGGAACACCGACTCCTTGGCCATGAACCGGACCAGGCGCTTCTGCGGCCGCGCGGTCAGGCCCGCGAAGATGAAGTCGAGGTAACCGATGTGGTTCGACACCAGGACCGCCCCGCCCTTGCGCGGGATGTTCTCGGTGCCCTTCATGTCGATCCGGATGTCCAGCGCGCGGAAGAGGGTGTGCGCGGCGGTGATCACAGGGGGGTAGACGAGCTCAGCCATGGTGGGGAGACCCCGCTTTCTGCCTGGGGAGGTGCTCCCGGCCGGAAGTTACGGAAGCGTAGGTACGCGACCATGGGGATCGTGCCCCAAACACGGCCCGCTGGCCAGCCCAGACGCCCGTGCCCGGGGAGATTCTCGTCACGCGGGGAATGCGCGGCGCCGGACGGGTGCTGCGATCAGCGTACGTACACATGGACGGGGCGGACGGGAGCGGGCGTGCCAGGGCGCGAACAGGACGGTCGCGAGGCGGTCGGACGGGCGCCGCTGGGCGCTGCGGAGCTCGGCGTCGCCGAGCTGGGCGCGGAGCCGGGGGAGCGGGCCAGCCTGGTCCAGTTCTCCAGCGCCTTCTGCCAGCCCTGCCGGGCCACCCGCCGGATCCTCGCCGAGGTCGCCGCGATGGTGGACGGGGTCGCGCACATCGAGGTCGACGCCGAGCGCAACCTCGCGCTCGTGCGCGCCCTCGGCATCGAGAAGACCCCGACCGTGCTCGTCCTGGACGCCGCCGGCCGGATCGTCCGGCGCGCGGAGGGGATGCCGCGCAAGGCGGACGTGATCGCCGCGCTGGGGGCGGCGGTATGAGCGGCGCGCCGGTGCGCGCGCCCGCACGCAGCGTGACGCGCCTGACATCTGACCGTCGCGGCTTGACTGTGTACATGTGAGATCGCCAGGCTTGCGGCATGCGGTATGAACTCCTGCTTTACGGGCGGGTCCACGTGGACCTCGTCCGCTACGCGAGCGCGCGCTGTTGGGATCACTGAACGCCTCCGCCCCCCGATCCCCGACTGCGCCCGCGATTCCCGCGGCAGAAGGAAGTCTTCCCATGACGGCCCCGACGCTCCCGACGGCCCCGTACGCACCTTTCGACGCAGACCCCTCCGGCGACGGCCGGGGCGACACCGCGCGCGCGGAGGACGCCGCCCGCACCGAGGACACCGCCCGCGCCGCCCTGGCCGGATCGCCCGAGCTGCTCCGTTCCGTCTTCCGCCGGCACGCCGCCGGGGTCGCCGTGATCACCGCGGAGCGCGACGGCCGGCCCGCCGGATTCACCGCGACCTCGCTCAACTCCGTCTCCGCGGAACCGCCGCTGCTCTCCTTCACCATCGGCACGGGCTCCTCCAGCTGGCCCGCCGTGCGGGATGCGGAGTACCTCGGCGTCCACATACTCGGCGAGCACCAGCGGGAGCTGGCCGGGCTCTTCGCGCGCAGCGGCGCCGACCGCTTCGGCTCCGGCACCGCGTGGACGGCGGGGCCGCACGAGGTCCCGCTGCTCGACGGGGTGCTGGCGTGGCTGGTGTGCCGGGTGGTGGCCAGGGTGCCCGCCGGGGAGCACCGCGTGATCATTGCGGAGGCCGTGGCGGGGGACCCGGCGGGCGAGGGCCGGCCGCTGCTCTACCACCAGGGACGCTTCAACGCGTTGCGGGACTGAATCGTCCCTGCTGGGGCGGGTTCGGGCGGCGTTGGCCAGATCACAGTTCGGTGGCCTTGCAACCCGGGGAGACCCGCTGTGTACTGACGAGTAACATTCCCTTCGGAGCGCGGGCCGCCCCGACCGGGATCCGCCCCAGAAGGCGCCTATGCTGCCTGCACAAGGCGGTATCAGAAAAAAGACGATGCGGTAGGAGAGCCGGCGTGAGCCTGAGGATCGTTGTCTGTGTGAAGTACGTGCCCGACGCCACCGGTGACCGGCACTTCGCCGATGACCTGACCGTGGACCGCGACGACGTCGACGGCCTGCTGACCGCCGGGTCCTGGTGGGCCGGGCGGAACCCGGTGCGGGTGCTCGGCTCCTCCTGGGACTCCG
>NZ_JBHWBP010000092.1:0-25364 GCF_042735575.1 Streptomyces sp. NPDC059564
CCCGGGGCGGCGGCCGCGCCCCGGGCAGCTAGGCGGTGGGGGAGGCGGCCCATGCGACGGCCAGGACAGACCCGAACTCGGAGTCCAGGCGGACGCCGCGGTGGAGGTGGTCCTGCCGCATGACGCCGTCGCGGGTCAGGCCGAGCCGCTCGGCGACCGCGATGCTCTTCTTGTTGCCGCTGGCGACGTGCCACTCGACGCGGTGCATGCCGCGCTCCTGGAACGCCCAGTCGATCAGGACCCGGCAGGCCTTCGTGACCAGGCCCCGGCCCGCCCCGGCGGGCTCCATCCAGCAGCCGACCTCGCAGTTGCCGGAGGCCGCGTCGAAGCTGCGGAAGAGGACCCCGCCGACGAGGGTGCCGTCGACGCGGATGCCGTACAGCCGGGCTCCGTCGGCGGCCGCCTTCTCGGCGTTGGAGCCGAGGAGCCGCCGGGCGGAATCGAGGTCGGTGGCGCGGTCGGGGAAACCGATGTACTGGCCGATGAACTCGCGGCCGCGGTCCATGTGGGCCAGGAACTCCTCGGCGTGCCAGATCTCCAGCGGGAACAGCTGGGCGTCGTCGGCGAGGTCTATCGCGAACATCCGTGCTTCCTTACGGCTCGTAACCGGTCAGCGGGGCAGGGGGGCCGGTTGCGCGTGGTCCGCGTCCGGCCGCTGCGCCGGAAGTGTCGCACGCGTGCGGCACTCCGGGGGCTCGATGCTGATGCGGGGCAGCCGGCGGTCCAGCCAGCGGGGGATCCACCAGTTCGCTCCGCCGAGCAGGTGCATGAGGGCGGGGACCAGCAGGGTTCGCAGGACGAAGGCGTCGAGCGCGACGGCGACGGCGAGCGCGATGCCGAACATCGCGATGAGCCGGTCTCCGCTGAGCACGAACGCGAGGAAGACGGAGATCATGATGACGGCCGCCGAGTTGATCACCCGGCTGGTCTCCGCGAGTCCCACGCGCACGGCCCGCCGGTTGTCGCCGGTCTCCAGCCACTCCTCGTACATCCGGCTGACCAGGAAGACCTGGTAGTCCATGGAGAGCCCGAACAGCACGGACACCATGATCACCGGGAGGAAGGGTTCGATCGGGCCCGCGCTGCCCAGGCCCATCAGCTCGCTCCCCCAGCCCCACTGGAAGACCGCGACGACGACGCCGAAGGAGGAGGCGACGGCCGCGACGTTCATGGCGGCCGCCTTGAGCGGGATGCCGAGGGAGCGGAAGGCCAGCAGCAGGAGCACGCAGCCGAGCGAGATGACCACCCCCACGAAGAGGGGCAGCTTCCCGATGATCACCTCGGCGAAGTCGTCGTAGCCGGCCGTCACCCCGCCCACGTGGGCCCGCATCGAGCTGCCTTCCCCGGCGCGCGGGATGACGTCCCGGCGCAGGGTGTCGACCAGTTCGCTGGTGGCCCGGGACTGCGGCGCGGACCGCGGTACGACCGTCAGGACGGCGGTGTCCCCGCTGCGGCTGAAGACCGCGGGACCGGCGGAGGCGACGCCTTCGGTGGTGCGCAGCGCCTCGGCCAGCCGGTCCACGGCGACGTGGTCCGCGGCCCCTTGGAGGCGGGCGACGACGGTGAGCGGGCCGTTCGTGCCCGGGCCGAAGCCGTCGGCCAGCAGGTCGTAGGCCTTGCGCGTGGTGGATCCGGCCGGGTTGTTGCCCTGGTCGGAGGTGCCGAGGTGGAGCGAGAGGGTGGGCAGCGCCAGCACCACCATGACCAGGGTGGCGACGAGGCCGAGCACCTTGGGGTGCCGTTCGACGAAGGCGGACCAGCGGGCGGCGAATCCGGTGGGCGTCTCGGGACGGGGGCCTTCGGCTGCGAGCCTGCGGCGTTCGCGGCGCGAGAGGGCCCGCGGGCCGATGTAGGAGAGGAGTGCGGGCAGCAGGGTGACGGAGGCGGCGACGGTGAGGACCACGGTGAGGGACGCGGCTATCGCGACGCCGTCGAGGAAGTTCAGCCGCAGCACCAGCATGCCGAGCAGGGCGATGCAGACGGTGGCCCCGGCGAACACGACGGCCCGGCCGGTGGTGGCGACGGCGCTCTCGGCGGCCTCGTCGACGGAGAGCGCCCGGGCCAGTCCCTTGCGGTGCCGGGTGACGATGAACAGGGCGTAGTCGATGCCGACGCCGAGGCCCACGAGGGTGCCGAGCATCGGGGCGAAGTCGGCGACGGGCATGGCGTGCCCGAGGAGGGTGATCCCGAAGTAGGCGCTGCCGACGCTCACCAGGGCGGTCGCGATGGGCAGCAGGCTGGCGGCGAGGGAGCCGAAGGCGAGGAAGAGGACCACGGCGGCGATGGCGACGCCGATGACCTCGGCGAGGTGGGGGCTCGGTGCCTCCGTCAGTCCGATGGCCCGGCCCCCGAGTTCCACCTGGAGGCCGTCGGCCCGGGTGGCCTCGTTGCGCGCCGCGTGCACGACCGCCTGGGCCTGTTCCTTGGGTACGGAGTCGGCCGGCCGGTCGAAGGTGACCACGGCGTAGGCGGTGCGCCCGTCGGGGCTGATCTGCCCGGCGCTGCCGGGGCCCGGCCCGTAGGGGCCGGCGACCGATCCGACGCCGGGGAGGGCGGCGATGGCGTCCAGGGCCCGGGTCATGCGCCGTTCGACGTCCGGGTCCCGTGCGCTCTGGTGGTCCGGGGTCCGCCACACGACGGTGTCGGTGTCGCCGCCCTGGCCGTGGAAGCCGTCCCGCAGGAGGGCGTGGGCCTTGGCGGACTCCGTACCGGGGACCTCGTAGTCGTTGGAGAACGCGGTCCCGGCGGCGCCGGCCGCCGCGGCCGTGGCGCCGAGGGCGAGCAGCCAGATCAGAACGGTGGCCAGTCGGTGCCGCATGCACCACCGGGCGATTGCTGCCAACGGACGTGCTCCCTGGTGGTTCGGATCTTCACCGGGAGGCGGCCCGACGCAAAGAACGCTTGAACTCGTGCAACTCGTGCAACTCGTGAACTGCTGGAGTTGTGAAGAGGCGAGGGTGGTCTACACCTCAATGCCACGATCGCAGCGTTTGGTGATCGTTGGCCGGTTTCGTGTGCATCGTCACAGGTCTGCGACGCGGTAGCCGGCGACGGAGGGCCATCGCACGGTGAGGACGACCGTGTCCTCCTCCGCGTACCAGGAGTGGTCGACCCCGCGCCCCCAGACCACGTAGTCCCCCTGCTCGGCGAGGACCACGGTCCGGCCGGGGAACTCCAGCCGGAACCGGCCGCTGATCAGGACCTGGAGCGCGGTACGGCGCTCGCCGGTGACCCACTGCGCGCGTTCCTCGCCCTTGGGGTGGACGCCCCACTTGATCTCGACGTCCTCGCTGTGGCGGGGATCGCCGGGCTCCTTGAAGTGGCCGAGGAGCCAGCCGCGGTCGGCGGCGGCGTCGGGCGTGGCCTTGCCGGTGTAGACGGCGGATTCGTCGTTCACGGGGCTGAGGCTAATGCAGTTGTCGGATGCGGCCGGAACCTGGTGAGCTGCCCCGATGACGATGGATCGGGAAGAACTGCTGAAGGTGCGCGACCGGTACGACGCGGAGGTGCGGCGCGACGCCGCGCACGCGTCCGTGGAACGGGTGGGGGCGGTCGTACGTACCGTGCCCGGGCTCGGCTGGAACGGCGTGCTGTGGTCGGACCTCGACGAGGCGACGGCGGACGCGGAGATCGCGGCGCAGGTGGCGTACTTCGGCGCCCTCGACGGGGACGCGGGCGGCGGCGTGGAGTTCGAGTGGAAGCTGTACTCCCACGACCGCCCCGCCGACCTCGGGGAGCGGCTGCGGGCGGCGGGCTTCGTGCCGGAGCCGCCGGAGACGCTGATGGTGGCCCGCACGGCGGACCTCGCCGCGCTGCCGGTGGAGGCGCCGGAGGGAATCACCCTGCGGGTGGTCACGGACGAGGCCGGGGTGGACCTGATGATGGAGGTCCACCACCGGGCCTTCGGCACGGAGCGGCCCCGGATCCGGGAGCAGATGCTCTCCCTGCTGCGGGACGAGCCCGACACGATCGAGGCCGTGCTGGCGATGGCCGGGGAGGTACCGGTCAGCGCGGCCCGCATGGAGATGCGGCCGGGCGGCTCCTTCGCCGGACTGTGGGGCGGCGGCACGGACCCGCGCTGGCGCGGCCGGGGCATCTACCGCCTCCTCGTGGCCCACCGCGCCCGCGTGGCGGCGGCCCGCGGCATCCCGTACCTCCAGGTGGACGCCTCGCAGGACAGCCGCCCGATCCTGGAACGCCTGGGCTTCGGCGTCCTGGGCGTGACGACCCCGTACATCGGGCGACCGTGAGCGGCGGAACTCCCTTTCCCCGGCCGGGCGGACACGGCAGGATCGGGGGATGGAACGTATAGGACCGCCGTTGACCGGAGGAGAGCGTGAGACCCTGCGCGCTTTCCTCGATTACCACCGGGCCACCCTCGCCTGGAAGTGCGAGGGGCTCACCGACGAGGAGTTGCGCCGCCCGGCCTCGCCGCCGTCCACGCTCAGCCTGCTGGGCCTGGTCCGGCACATGGCGGAGGTGGAGCGCCATTGGTTCCGCCGCACGCTCGGCGGCGCGGACGTCCCGCACCTGTGGTCCGACGACCACGACTTCCAGGCCGCCTACGACGCCTCCGGTTCGACCCGCGCCGAGGCCTTCGCCGCCTGGGAGGAGGAGGTCGAGCACTCGCGCGCCCTCGAGGCGTCCGCCCCGTCCCTCGATGTGACGGTCCACGTCGCGAAGTGGGAGGAGGACGCCTCGCTCCGCCTCGTGATGCTGCACATGATCCACGAGTACGCCCGCCACAACGGCCACGCGGACTTCCTCCGCGAGGCCGTCGACGGAACCGTCGGCGCCTGAGAGGAAGCCCCCGCCACCCCCGCCGCGCTCAGGAGGGGCGCCAGTAGCCCGGCCCTTGCCGACCGCCCTGTCCGCCCCTCCCCCTGACACCCTTATAGTTAGGCCAGCCTAACCTAAGACGCTTGGGGAAGAGTGTGAGCAGTGTGAATACCGAGGACTACGAGGTCTTCCGCGACAGCTGGGGCATCCCCCACCTCCGCGCGTCCGGCCCCCTCCGGCTCTCCTACGCCCAGGGCCGCGTCACGGCCGTGGACCGGGCCTGGCAGCTGGAGGTCGAGCGGCACCGCGCCCAGGGCTCCAGCGCCGCGTTCCTCGGGGCGGACTGCGTCACCTGGGACCGGTTCGCCCGCCAGGCCCGCCTCGACGACACCGCGCGGCGCTGCTACGAAGCCCTCGACCCCGAGACCGGCGCGTGGGTCCGCGCGTACGTCGACGGGGTCAACGCGGGCCTCGCCGAGGGCGCCGCCCGCGACGACCGTTTCGCGCGCACCGGCCACACCCCCGCCCCCTGGCAGCCGTGGGTCCCGCTCTCGATCTGGATCGGCACGCACATCCTGTTCGCGGGCTTCGCCACGAAGCTCTGGCGCGAGCGCGTCGCCCGCGCCCTCGGCGACGGGGCCGCCACCCTCTTCGCGACGGACGGCCCCGGCACCGCGGGCAGCAACGGCTGGCTCGTCCCGGGCGACCGGACCGCCTCCGGCGCGGCGATCATCGCGGGCGACCCGCACCGGTTCATCGAGGACCCGGGCGTCTACCAGCAAATACGCCTGGCCTGCCCCGAGTACGACGTCCTCGGCCTGGCCGTCCCGGGCGTCCCCGGCCTCGGCCACTTCGGGCACACCGGCAGCGCCGCCTGGGCGATCACCAACGCCATGGCCGACTACCAGGACCTCTACGTCGAGCGGCTCCGGCCGGCGGCCGACGGCGACGGGGTGGAGGCCCTCGGCCCCGACGGCACCTGGGAGCCGGTCGCCCGGCACACCGAGACCATCACCGTCGCGGGCGGCCCGGACGTCGAGGTCGAGGTCCTGGAAACCGCCCGCGGCCCGGTCATCATCCGCCCGGACGCCCCGGACGCCCCGGACGCCGCAGCCGCCCCGGACGCCCCAGCCGCCGACGGCACCGCCCCCGACGCCCCCCAGACCCTCTCCCTGCGCTACCCGCCCCGCGTCCGCGCCGACCTCGGCTTCGCCGTGCTCCCCGCGCTGCTCCGCGCCCGCACCGTCGCCGACATCGACGCCGCCCTCGACGGCTGGGCCGAGCCCGTCAACGTCGTCCACGCCGCCGACACCGACGGCGGCCTCCTGCACCGCGTCGCGGGCGCCGTCCCGCTGCGCGACCCCGCCAACCGGCTCCGCCCGGTGCCCGCCTGGGAGCCCCGGCACGCCTGGCGGGGCTGGGCGCCCACCCCCGCCGAGCCGGTGCAGGGCTTCGCCGTCATGGCGAACGCGCGCGGCATCGCCTCCCCGCTCGGCGTCGAGTTCGCGCCCCCGCACCGCGCCGACCGCATCCGCGCGCTGCTCAGCGGCTCGGCGGACTGGACCCCGCCCGCGATGGCCGACGTACACCGCGACACGCACCTGGCCTCCGCCGAGCCGCTCCTCGCGCTGCTGCCCGGCCTCGACGGCCTCTCCCCCGCCGCCGACAAGCTCCGGGCCCGACTCCTCGCCTGGGACCGGCACATGGCGGCCGACAGCACCGACGCCACCGTCTTCTCGGCCCTCAGGACCGCGACCGTACGCCGCCTCGCGGCCGACCCGGTCTTCGCCCGCCTGGCCCCGGCCCCGGACGGCCCCGACGTGTTCCACCCCTGGCTGTACCTCCTCCCCCGCGTCGGCTACGCCCTGGAGGGCCTGCTGACCACCCCGCTCCTGCCCGGCCTGGACCGCGCGGCGCACGTCCGCGCCGCCCTGGAGGACACGGCCTCGGCGGACCTCCCCGACACGCCCTGGTCGCGGGTGCACGTGCTCTCCCCCTGGCAGGCACTGCCCGACGAGGACGCCGTCTGGCCCGGCCTCGGCGGCGACCACGACTGCGTCAACGCCACCTCCTCCGTACCCGGGTTCACCGACCGCACCGCCCGCGCCTCGGCGGCCCGCTACGTCTGGGACCTGGCCCGCCGCGAGGACAGCCTGTGGGCGGTCCCGCTGGGCGCGGACGGCGTCACCGGCTCCCCGCACCACCGCGACCAGCTCCCGCTCTGGTCCGACTGCGCCCTCGTCCCCGTCGTCACCGACTGGACCCTGCTCACCAAGGAAGAATCCGCATGAGAACCGCCTCCACCCGCACCCCCGTCCACACCCTCCTCGTGGAGGGCTTCGGGACGGTCACCATCACCCCCGTCGACCCCGCCGCCGACGCCGCCCGGATCCACGGCTGGGTCAGCGAGGAGCGGGCGCGCTTCTGGGGCATGAACGGGGCGAGCGTCGAACTGGTCCAGGAGGTCTACGAGGACGTCGACCGCCGCACCACCCACCACGCCTTCATGGTCGCCCTCGACGGCGAGCCGGTGGCGCTCTTCCAGACGTACGACTGCGCCGAGGACCGGGTCGGCGAGTGCTACGAGGTCCTGCCCGGGGACGTCGGCGTGCACCTGCTGATCGGCCCGGTCGAGGGCGGCGCGGCCCGGCCGGGCTTCACGGGGGGCCTGATGACGGCCTTCCTCTCGTACCTGTTCTCCGACGGCTCCGTCCGCCGGCTCGTCGCCGAGCCGGACGCGCGCAACGCCAAGGCCATCGAGCGGCTGGTGCGCACCGGCTTCGTGCTCGGCCCGGAGGTGGAGCTCCCGGAGATCGACCTGCCCGAGGTCTACCTCCCGGCCAAGCCGGCCCGCCTGACCTTCCTCAGCGCGCCGGGTACCGCTGGCTGAGCACCGTACGGGACGGCGAAGGCCCCGCACCGGCAACGGGTGCGGGGCCTTCGGCCGTTCGGTGGAGGGGCTCAGCCCTCCGTCACGCCCAGGCGCTCCAGGATGAGCTCCTTGACGCGCGCGGCGTCGGCCTGGCCGCGGGTGGTCTTCATGACCGCGCCGACCAGCGCGCCCACGGCGGCGATCTTGCCGCCGCGGATCTTGTCGGCGATGGCCGCGTTGCCCGCGATGGCCTCGTCGACGGCCGCGCCGAGCGCGCCCTCGTCCGAGACGACCTTCAGGCCGCGCTTGTCGACGACCTCGTCCGGGGTGCCCTCGCCGGCGAGGACGCCCTCGATGACCTGACGGGCCAGCTTGTCGTTGAGCGAGCCGTCCGCGACCAGGGCCGCGACCCGCGCGACCTGGGCCGGGGTGATCGGCAGCTCGTCGACGACGACGCCCTGCTCGTTGGCGTTGCGGGCCAGCTCGCCCATCCACCACTTGCGCGCGGCGGCCGAGTCGGCACCCGCCTCGGTCGTGGCGACGATGGAGTCCACCGCACCCGCGTTGAGGATCGACTGCATGTCGTGCTCGGTGACGCCCCACTCCTCGCGGAGCCGGTTGCGGCGCACGCGCGGCATCTCGGGCAGACCGCCGCGCAGCTCCTCGACCCAGTCGCGGGCCGGGGCCACGGGCACCAGGTCCGGCTCCGGGAAGTAGCGGTAGTCCTCGGCGTTGTCCTTGATGCGGCCGGCCGTGGTGGAGCCGTCCTCCTCGTGGAAGTGCCGGGTCTCCTGCACGATCGTGCCGCCCGACGAGAGCACCGCCGCGTGGCGCTGGATCTCGAAGCGGGCCGCGCGCTCGACGGAGCGCAGCGAGTTGACGTTCTTCGTCTCGCTGCGGGTGCCGAACTCGGACTCGGGGGTCGGGCGCAGCGACAGGTTCACGTCGCAGCGCATCTGGCCCTTGTCCATGCGGGCCTCGGAGACGCCGAGCGCCTTGATGACCTCGCGCAGCTCGGCGACGTACGCCTTGGCGACCTCGGGGGCCCGCTCGCCCGCGCCCTCGATCGGCTTGGTGACGATCTCGATGAGCGGGATGCCGGCGCGGTTGTAGTCCAGCAGGGAGTGGGACGCGCCGTGGATACGGCCGGTGGCGCCGCCGACGTGCAGCGACTTGCCGGTGTCCTCCTCCATGTGGGCGCGCTCGATCTCCACGCGGAAGATCTCGCCGTCCTCCAGCTGCACGTCGAGGAAGCCGTTGAAGGCGATCGGCTCGTCGTACTGGGAGGTCTGGAAGTTCTTCGGCATGTCCGGATAGAAGTAGTTCTTCCGGGCGAAGCGGCACCACTCGGCGATCTCGCAGTTCAGCGCGAGACCGATCTTGATGGCGGACTCGACGCCGATCGCGTTGACGACCGGGAGGGAGCCCGGCAGACCGAGGCAGGTGGGGCAGGTCTGCGAGTTGGGCTCGGCGCCCAGCTCGGTGGAACAGCCGCAGAACATCTTGGTCTTGGTGCCGAGCTCGACATGGACCTCGAGGCCCATGACGGGGTCGTACGACGCGAGGGCGTCCTCGTACGACATCAGTTCGGTGTAGGTGCTCACGGTGAAACTTTCCCTCTCAGCCCAGCAGGACGTCGTCGTCGCCGAGGCGCTTCAGCTCGCGGTACAGGATCGCGAGGCCGGTGACGATGGCGGCGGCGGACACGACGGCATCGACCAGCTTCAGCGTGTCGTGCTCGGTGCGGGCCTTCTTGGCCTGCTTGATCACGCTGAAGGCGCCGAAGGCGGTGGTGCCGATCGACAGGTAGGTACCGGACTTGGACTTCTTGAAGCCCTTGGCCTTGGACAGTGCACTGGTGCTCACAGCGACGGTGCCTCCTCAAGCAGCGGGTGACCCCAGCGCGCGACGAAGGCGGCCTCGACGGCCGCGCCGACCTTGTACAGCCGGTCGTCCTTCATCGCCGGGGCGATGATCTGCAGTCCGACCGGGAGACCGTCCTCCGGGGCCAGGCCGCAGGGCAGCGACATGGCGGAGTTGCCGGCCAGGTTGGTCGGGATGGTGCACAGGTCCGCGAGGTACATCGCGAGCGGGTCGTCGGTGCGCTCACCGATCGCGAAGGCGGTGGTCGGGGTCGTCGGGGAGACGATCACGTCGACCTTCTCGAAGGACTTCTCGAAGTCCTGCGTGATGAGCGTGCGGACCTTCTGGGCGGAGCCGTAGTACGCGTCGTAGTAGCCGGAGCTGAGCGCGTACGTGCCGAGGATGATGCGGCGCTTGACCTCGTCGCCGAAACCGGCTTCGCGGGTCAGGGCGGTGACGTCCTCGGCGGACTTGGTGCCGTCGTCGCCGACGCGCAGGCCGTAGCGCATGGCGTCGAAGCGGGCCAGGTTCGAGGAGCACTCGGACGGCGCGATCAGGTAGTACGCGGCCATCGCGAGGTCGAAGGACGGGCAGTCCAGTTCGACGATCTCGGCGCCGAGCTCCTTGAGGAGCTCCACCGACTCGTTGAAGCGCTGGACGACACCGGCCTGGTAGCCCTCGCCGGCGAACTGCTTGACCACACCGACGCGCATGCCGGCGACGGAGCCGTTGCGGGCCGCCTCGACGACCGGCGGGACCGGGGCGTCGATGGAGGTGGAGTCCATCGGGTCGTGGCCGGCGATGACCTCGTGGAGGAGGGCCGCGTCCAGGACCGTACGGGCGCACGGGCCGCCCTGGTCGAGGGACGAGGAGAAGGCGACCATGCCGTAGCGGGAGACGCCGCCGTACGTGGGTTTGACGCCGACGGTGCCGGTGACGGCGGCGGGCTGGCGGATGGAACCGCCGGTGTCCGTGCCGATGGCGAGGGGGGCCTGGAAGGCGGCCAGCGCGGCCGCGGAGCCGCCGCCGGAGCCGCCGGGGATCCGGGTGAGGTCCCACGGGTTGCCGGTCGGGCCGTAGGCGCTGTTCTCGGTGGAGGACCCCATGGCGAACTCGTCCATGTTGGTCTTGCCGAGGATGACGACGTCGGCTTCCTTCAGCTTGCGCGTCAGGGTGGCGTCGTACGGGGGGATCCAGCCTTCGAGGATCTTCGAACCGACGGTGGTCGGGACCCCGATGGTGGTGAAGATGTCCTTGAGCGCGAGCGGGACGCCGGCCAGCGGGCCGAGCTTCTCGCCGGCCGCCTTCTTGGCGTCGACGGCGCGGGCCTGCGCGAGGGCGCCCTCACGGTCGACGTGCAGGAAGGCGTGGACCTTCTCGTCGGTCGCGTCGATGCGGGCCAGGTGGGCCTCGGTGACCTCGACGGCCGTGAGCTCGCCGGAGGCGATCTTCTCGGCGGTCTGGGCGGCCGTGAGCTTGATGATCTGGTCAGTCATGGTTGTTAGTCCTCCCCCAGGATCTGCGGCACCTTGAAACGCTGCTGCTCCTGGGCGGGAGCGCCGGAAAGCGCCTGCTCGGGGGTGAGCGACGGACGGACCTCGTCCGCGCGCATGACGTTCGTCAGCGGCAGCGGGTGGGAGGTCGGCGGGACGTCTTGGTCGGCGACCTCGGAAACGCGGGCGACCGCGCCGATGATGTCGTCGAGCTGTCCTGCGAAGTGGTCGAGCTCTTCGCCGGACAGCTCCAGACGTGCCAGCCGAGCGAGGTGAACGACCTCCTCGCGCGTGATGCCAGGCATGCAGCGATCCTCTGGGGTTGGAGTTCTGGGCGTACGCCCAATCCTAGAGGGCGCGGGCGCCCGGCAGCGCACCACTTGTTCACCCCCGCCACTGCGGGGACCACAGCTGACCAGCGAAGTGGTCGAGCCCGTCGCTGGGACCACCCCCGCACCGGCGGGGAACACACGCAGAGCGTACGGGACGTCACCCCGAGCGACGCCCGCCGCCCGGCGGCACGCGTCCGGCTACGGGGCCGGAGTCTCGGAGGCGGCCGCCGCGGCGGCGAGTTCCGCGGTGATGTCGGCCGGGCGGCGCCAGCCGCGCTCACCGCGGGCCAGGAGCCACGCCGTGGCCTCCTGCGGAGGCATCGCGGCGGCCACCAGCCACCCCTGCACGGCATCGCAGCCCAGATCCCGCAGCCGCTCCCACGTCTCGTCGTCCTCGACGCCCTCGGCGACGACCAGCAGCCCCAGCGAGTGCGCCAGGTCCACCGTGCACCGCACGATCTCCGCGTCCTGCGCGTCCACCGCCAGCCGTGCCACGAACGACCGGTCGATCTTCAGCTCGCTGACGGGCAGCCGCCGCAGGTGCACCAGCGACGAGTAGCCGGTGCCGAAGTCGTCCAGCGACATCTTGACCCCGTGCCCGGTCAGCCCGGCCATGGTGTCCGCCGCCCGCTGGGGGTCCTCCAGCAGGACGTGTTCCGTTATCTCCAGCTGGAGCCCGCTCGCCGGAACCCCGTGCCGCGCCAGCCGGGCCGCGACCGCGCCCGCGAAGCCGGGGGTGTGGACGTCGCGCGGCGACACGTTGACGGCGACCGGCACCTTCAGCCCCTGGGCCCGCCACCGCGCGACCTGCGCGAGGGCCGTCTCCAGGACGTACTCCGTGAGGTGCGGCATCAGCCCGGAGGTCTCGGCGATGGCGATGAACTCGTCCGGGGGGACCCGCCCCCGCTCCGGGTGCACCCAGCGCACCAGCGCCTCCAGCCCGGCGACGTGCCCGTCGAAGCGGACCTTCGGCTGGTAGTGGAGTTCCACCTCGCCGGCGTCCAGGGCCCGCCGCAGGTCACCGAGGAGGCCGAGCCGGTCGGGGGTGTTGCTGTCGCGCTTGGACTCGTACACCTCGACGCCGGTGCGGTCCCGCTTCGCCTGGTACATGGCGACGTCGGCCCGCCGCAGCAACCCCTCCGCGTCGAGCGCGTGGTCGGGGAAGACGGCGAGCCCGGCGCTGGCCTCCAGGACGAGGGTGAGCCCGTCCAGGTCGAGCGGGGAGCTGAGCTCGGCGACCAGGTGGCGGGCGACGCGCTGGGCGCTGGTGGTGGAGTCGGCGACGGGCAGCAGGACGGCGAACTCGTCGCCGCCGAGCCGGGCCACTTCCGCGTCGGGCGGCAGCGCCTGCCGCAGCCGGTCGGCGATCTGGAGCAGCAGCCGGTCCCCCGCCAGGTGGCCGAGGGTGTCGTTGACGGCACGGAAGCGGTCCAGGTCGATCAGGACCAGGGCCGCGCGGGTGCCCAAACGTTCAGCCTCGTCCAGGGCCGACCAGGCCCGTTCCAGCAGCCACTGCCGGTTCGGCAGGCCGGTCAGCGTGTCGCGCAGCTGTTCCTCCGCCCGGGCCCGGGCGATCCACAAGGTGGAGTCGAGCGCGATGAGCGGTACGGCGAACAGCGGCAGCAGCACCGGCTGGGTGCTGGCGACGACGCAGATCAACGGGGCGATGCCGAGCAGGGCCGCGGCGACCAGCGCCTGGCGGAGCAGGGCGGTGCGGGCCACCGTGGGCAGCCCGCCGCCGCGCGGGGCCAGCGCGAACCACAGCAGGACCCGGGTGACGAGCAGGTAGGAGACGGCGACGAGGACCACCTCGGGGGCGGCCGCGAGGTCCCAGGTGGTGGGCGGCCAGGGGGACTCGACGGTTGGCGCGTCGCCGAAGGCGGCCAGGACGAGGGCCCCGGCGCCGATGCCGAGGATGTCGGCGGAGCCGTGCAGCAGGCCCTGCCTCCAGCGGTGCCGGCGCGCGGCCCCGACCAGGGAGACCACCGCGAGCGAGACGAGTCCGGCCGGGACCCACCCGTAGAGGAGGAGCACGCCGAGGGTGAGCGCGGCGCCCGATCCGGTGCCGCCCCACCAGCGGTCCCGGCCCAGCGCGACCAGGTGGCCGACGATGATTCCCGTGAGCAGGGCCAGCGCCCAGCCGACCGTGCCTCCGGGGAACAGCGCCTGACGGTCGGTCAGTGCCGAGATGACGCCGCCGACGAGCACCACGGCGGACAGGCCCACGACGACGAGGGGCAGCACGGTGCGCCGCCGGTCCTGCCCCGTCCCGCCCGGCCCGGTGTCGAGGGCACGGGTTTCCGGTGTCCTGGTGCCCAGGACACCGAGCCGGCCCGCCCGCATGGACGGGATGTCCCCGCCGAATTCAGGTGACGGGTCGGCGCTTTCGGTGGGTTTCATGCCCGTCCCTCTCACAGCCGGCGATGCCGATGTCACGCGATGGCCCCGATGTCATGCCATCACGGCTGGAAGCGCATCAGGCAGCCGTGCACGACAGGCGCACCCCACAACAGTAGGACGCGAGAGGCTCCCAGGGGCAGCGGTCGGCGGTGGTTGCCCGAATGCGACCCAGCCATCCTCATCAGTACGGTATCCGCCGAACGGGTGAGTTCGGACCAGGACCCCCGGGTCACCCATCCGATGATCCGACAGGTCACCGCCCCCCGACCAGCCCTGTACCGGCCGTTTACCACCGGACACCGCGCCGGGCGTGCGCCCGCCCGTACGGCCGCACGCCACGCATCCGTTCGTCTTCGCTACTCCTACAGGTACTACTGGGCTTCGCTTCCGCCGTCCAGCGGGAGCGCCGCCTCGCGGGCCGCGTCCGGGCCCTGTTCGAGCAGGACCTCGAATCCGGCGTCGTCGAGGACGGACAGCTTCAGCTGGACCGCCTTGTCGTACTTCGAACCGGGGTTGTCGCCGACCACGACGAACGAGGTCTTCTTCGACACCGATCCGGTCACCTTGGCTCCCCGGCTCTGCAGGGCCTCCTTGGCGCCGTCCCGGGTGTGGCTCTGCAGCGTGCCGGTGACGACCACGGTCAGCCCCTCCAGCGGCCGCGGCCCCTCCTCCTCGCCGGAACCTTCCTCCTCCATCCGGACGCCGGCCTCCCGCCACTTGCGCAGGATCTCCTGGTGCCAGTCGACGGCGAACCACTCCTTGAGGGAGGCGGCGATGATCGCCCCGACGCCCTCGGTGGCGGTCAGCTCCTCCTCGGTGGCCTGCTCGATGCGCTCGATCGACCGGAACTCGCGGGCCAGGGCCTCCGCCGCGACCGGGCCGACGTGACGGATCGACAGGCCGTTGATGATGCGGGCGAGCGGGCGTTCCTTGGCTGCCGCGATGTTCTCCAGCATCGCCAGGGCGTTCTTCTTCGGCTCGCCCTTCTGGTTGGCGAAGACCGTGACGATCTTCTCCTCGCCCGTCTTGGGGTCCCGCTTGGGCAGCCCGCTGTCGGCGTCGAGGACGTAGGCCTTGATGGGCAGCAGCTGCTCGATGGTGAGGCCGAAGAGGTCGCCCTCGTCGAGCAGCGGCGGGACGGCCGGCTCCAGGGGGCCGGTCAGCGCGGCCGCCGCGACCATGCCGAAGTTCTCGATGTCCAGGCTCTGGCGCCCGCCGAGGTAGAAGAGCCGCTCCCGCAACTGGGCGGGGCAGGTCTGCCCGTTGGGGCACCGGACGTCGATGTCCCCCTCCTTCATGGGCCGCAGCGCCGTCCCGCACTCGGGGCACTCGGCGGGCATCACGAACTCCCGCTCGGTGCCGTCGCGCAGGTCGACCACCGGGCCGAGGATCTCGGGGATGACGTCGCCCGCCTTGCGCAGCACGACGGTGTCCCCGATGAGCACGCCCTTGGCCTTGACGACCTCCTGGTTGTGCAGGGTCGCGAACTCGACCTCGGAGCCCGCCACCGTCACCGGCTCCACCTGTGCGTACGGGGTCACGCGCCCGGTGCGGCCGACGCCGACCTTGATGTCGATCAGCTTGGTGTTGACCTCTTCGGGGGCGTACTTCCAGGCGATGGCCCAGCGCGGGGCGCGCGCGGTGGAGCCGAGCCGGCCCTGGAGACCGATCTCGTCGAGCTTGACGACGACGCCGTCGATCTCGTGCTCCACCGAGTGCCGGTTCTCGCCGAAGTACGCGATGAACGCGCGGACCTCGGCGAGCGAGGAGACCACCTTGTTGTGCCGGGCCGTGGGCAGGCCCCATTCGTGCAGCAGCTCGTACGCCTGCGACTGGCGCTCGATGTCGAAGCCCTCGCGGGCGCCGATGCCGTGCACGACCATGTGGAGCGGGCGGCTCGCGGTGACCTTCGGGTCCTTCTGGCGCAGCGAACCGGCCGCCGCGTTGCGCGGGTTGGCAAAGGGCTTGCCCTCCGCCTCCACGAGTCTCGCGTTGAGCTCCTCGAACTTCTCCATCGGGAAGAAGACCTCGCCGCGGATCTCCACGAGGGCCGGGATCCGGTCTCCCTTGAGCCGGTCCGGGATCTCGGCGATGGTGCGGACGTTGGGCGTGATGTCCTCACCGGTGCGGCCGTCGCCGCGGGTGGCCGCACGGGTGAGGCGGCCGTTCTCGTAGGTGAGGTTGACGGCGAGGCCGTCGACCTTCAGCTCGCACAGGTAGTGGTAGTCCGAGGTGTTCACGTCCCGGGCCACGCGCTCGGCCCAGGCGGCCAGTTCCTCGTCGTCGAAGGCGTTGTCGAGGGAGAGCATCCGCTCCCGGTGCTCGACGGAGGCGAAGTCCGTCTCGTACGCCCCCGCCACCTTCTGGGTGGGCGAGTCGGGCGTGCGCAGCTCCGGGTACTGCTCCTCCAGCGCCTCCAGCGAGCGCAGCAGCTTGTCGAACTCGGCGTCGCTGACGACCGGCTGGTCGTTCACGTAGTACCGGAAGCGGTGCTCCTCGATCTGCTCGGCGAGCAGCTGGTGCTGCTCGCGCACCGCCGCCGGTACTGCCGTGTCCTGCTGTTCGGCTGCCATGCCGTGTCCTCCCGTGGCCCGTCTCGACCGTCACTCAGGGTTGTCGGCGAGCGACCTCGCCGCTCTGACGCAGTGCGCCTGCACCGCGCGCGCGTAGGCGGGCGAAGCGCCCGCCAGACCGCACGACGGGGTGACCACGACGGACTCGGCGAGAGTCCCCGGGGCCAGCCCCAGCCTGCGCCAGAGCTTCCTGACACCCATGACGCTACCGCCCGGGTCCGACAACGGGCCGTCGGTGCCGGGCACCACTCCGGCGAAGAGTTTCATGCCGTCTTCGACGGACTCGCCGATGGCGTCGTCCTCGCGCTCGGTGAGCAGGGAGAAATCGAACGACACGCCCGCGGCGCCGGCCCGGCGGAGCAGTGCGAAGGGGACCTCGGGGGCGCAGGAGTGCACGATCACCTCCCCGTCGTGGACGGCGAACAGGTCCCGCAGGGCGGATTCGACGACCTGCCGGTCGACGGCCCGGTAGGTGCGGTAGCCGCTGGCGGAGCGGACCCGGCCGAGCAGGACGGAGGTGAGCGAGGGCTCGTCGTACTGGAGGACGATCTCGGCGCCGGGGATCCGCTTGCGCACGTCGGCCAGGTGCGTGCGCAGGCCCTCGGCGAGGGATCCGGCGAGGTCCCGGCAGGCTCCCGGGTCCTGGAGCATGGCCTCGCCGCCGTGCAGTTCCAGGGCGGCGGCCAGGGTCCACGGGCCGACGGCCTGGACCTTGAGCCGGCCCGTGTATCCCTGGGTGAACTCCTCCAGGGCGTCGAGGTCCTCGCCGAGCCAGGAGCGGGCCCTCTTCGTGTCCCGTCCGGGGCGGTCGCTGATCCGCCAGCCGCTGGGCTCGACGTGCGCGTACATGTCGACGAGCAGGCCCAGCGAGCGGCCGATCATGTCCGCGCCGGGTCCGCGGGCGGGCAGCTCGGCGAGGTACGGGAACTCCTCGAAGGACCCGGTGACGGTCTTGGCGGCCTCGCGGGCGTCCCCGCCGGGCAGCGAGCCGACGCCGGTGGCGTTCGCGGTCACCGGCCGGGCCTGACGCTCAGGTCGTTGACCTCGGCGTCGCGCGGGAGGTCGACGGCCATGACGACGGTGGTCGCCACCGACTCGGGGTCGATCCAGCGCGCGGGGTCGTACTCCTTGCCCTCCTGCGAGTGCACCTTGGCCTGCATCGGGCTGGCGGTGCGGCCCGGGTAGACGGAGGTGACGCGGATCCCGTTGGGCTTCTCCTCTTCCCGCAGGGAGTCGGCGAGGGCCTTGAGCCCGTGCTTGGAGGCGGCGTAGGCGCCCCACTCGGCGTGCGCGTGGAGTCCGGCGCCGGAGTTCACGAAGACGACGGTGGCCTTGGAGGCGCGCAGGGTGGGCAGCAGCAGCCGGGTGACCTCGGCGGGGGCGATGAGGTTCACGTTGAGCTGCTGGTGCCAGGTCTTGGGGCGCAGTTCGGCGACGGGTCCGAGGTCGACGATCCCGGCGATGTGCAGGAGGGAGTCGATCCGCTCCGGGATCGGCTGCTTGGAGAAGGCCCACGAGAGCCGGTCGGGATCGGCGAGGTCACCGACGAGGGCCCGCGCCCCGGGGTACCGCTCGACGAGCTGCTTGCCGCGTCCGGCGTCGCGGGCGAGCAGGACGAGGTCGTCGCCCCGGGCGTGCAGACGGGCCGCGACGGCGGCGCCGATGCCGGATCCGGCACCGGTGATCAGGTGAGTAGCCATACCGCCCATGCTCGCACCCCGACGACGGGCGACGGCGCGCGGTTCCCCGCCGTCAGAGCCCTGCGTCCGCGCGCAGGCGGTCGGCCGTCTTCGTGGCGTCGTAGTCGGCCGGGACGCCCTCGACCAGGATGGCCTCGCCCGCGATGTGGCCGGTGCGCAGCGGGAGGATGGCCTGGTAGGCGGGCGAGTCGTACCAGGCGCGGGCCCGCTCGATGTCGGGGAAGCCTATGACGACGACGGTGCCGGGCCAGGGGCCCTCCTTGACCTCGACCTCCTTGCCGTGGACGAGGAAGCGGCCGCCGAAGGGGTCCATGGTGGTCTGGATCTCCTCGATGTAGCGGAGGATGTCGTCGTTCATGGTCTCGGGGCGGATGTGGGCGATGGCGTACGCGGTCATGGCGGTCTCCCCGGTCGGTCGGCCCGGCGGTCCGGGCCCTCGGAACGAGCCTGTCAGGGGGCCGGGCGGGGGTCGATTACCCCGGAGGTCATACCGGGGTGGGGGCGGCGGGGCGGAACGTGCGCCGGTAGGTGATCGGGGAGACGCCCAGGGCGGTGCGCATGTGCTGGCGCAGGGAGTTGGCGGAGCCGAAGCCGGACCGGTGGGCGACGAGGTCGACGGCGAGGTCGGTGGATTCCAGCAGGTTGCGGGCGATCTCCAGGCGCTGGACGGTGAGCCACTGGACCGGGGTCATGCCGACCTCGTCGCGGAACCGGCGGGTGAAGGTGCGCAGGCTCATCCGGGCGTGGGCGGCCAGCTCGGCCAGCGTGACCGGCTCGGCGAGGCGCTCCAGGGCCCAGGCGCGGGTGGCGGTGGTGGTGGCGACGGTGGGCTCGGGTACGGGCCGGTCGATGTACTGGGCCTGCCCGCCGTCCCGCCAGGGCGGTACGACGCACAGCCGCGCGGCGTGGTTGGCGACGGCGGAGCCGTGGTCCTGGCGGATCAGGTAGAGGCAGAGGTCGACGCCGGCCGCCACGCCCGCCGAGGTGAGGATGTCGCCGTCGTCGACGAAGAGCACCTCTTCGTCGAGCCGGACGCGCGGGAAGCCGCGCTGGAACTCGGGGGCGTGCAGCCAGTGCGTGGTCGCGGGCCGGCCGTCGAGCAGCCCGGCGGCGGCGAGGACGTAGGAGCCGGTGCAGAGGGAGACCAGCCGGGTGCCGGGCCGGATCGCGGCGAGGGCGTCGATCAGCGCCTGCGGCAGGGGCGCGCCCTGTGCGAGCTCGTCCATGGAGTGCGTGGGCGTGATGATCACGGTGTCGGCGGCGGCGAGGGCCTCGGGGCCGGCCGAGACGCCGACGGTGAAGCCCGCGTCGCTGGTCACGGGCTGTCCGTCGGCGGTGCAGACGGTCAGCTCGTAGAGCGGGTTCCCGGCCTCGTCCTGGGCGTTTCCGAAGACCCGGGAGGGGATGCCCAGCTCGAACGGGGGGACGCCTTCGAGAGCGAGTACGGCGACACGGTGCATGGCCAGATTCTGTCACATGGTGGCCGTCCGGCCAATACCACGGGTGCGTCCCGGAGCCGAAGCTGGAGTCGCAACAGCACGAAACGCACCCGAGGAGAAACACATGCTCGCCATCGTCGTCAGCCAGTGGGGCGGACCCGAGGTACTCACCGAGACCGAGCTGGACCGTCCCGAGCCCGGCATGGGCGAGATCCTGGTCCGGGTCCACGCCGCCGGGGTGAACCCGGTGGACTGGAAGACCCGCGAGAGCGGGGCCCTGATCCCCTGGGGCCCGGTCCCGCAGGTCGGCTGGGACGTCTCCGGCACCGTCGAGGCCGTCGGCCCGGGCGTGACCCTGTACGGCGTGGGCGACGAGGTGTACGGGATGCCCCGCTTCCCGCAGCAGGCCGGGGCGTACGCCGAGTACGTGACCGCCCCCGCCCGGCACTTCGCCCGCAAGCCCGCTTCCCTGGACCACGTACAGGCGGCGGCCCTGCCGCTGGCGGCGCTGACCGCGTGGCAGGCGCTGGTCGACACCGCCGGGGTCGCGGCCGGGCAGCGCGTGCTGGTGCACGCCGCGGCCGGCGGGGTCGGCCACCTGGCCGTGCAGATCGCCAAGGCGCGCGGCGCGTACGTCATCGGCACCGCGAGCGCGGGCAAGCACGAGCTGCTGCGCGGCCTGGGCGCCGACGAGGTGATCGACTACCGCACCACCGACTTCGAGGACGCGGTCACGGACGTGGACGTCGTGATCGACGCCATCGGCGGTGACTACACGGCGCGCTCGCTGAAGGTGCTCAAGCCGGGCGGACACCTGGTGACCCTGCCGGGCCCGGACGGCATCCCGGCCGACACGGCGGGCGTGCACGCGGCCTGGGTCCTGGTGGAACCGGACCTCGCGGGCCTGCGGGAGATCGCCTCCCTGGCCGACCAGGGCCTGCTGAAGCCGCTGGTCGACACGGTCCTGCCGCTGGAGCGGGCCGCGAAGGCCCACGAGATCGGCGAGCGGGGCCGGACGACCGGCAAGATCGTCCTGACGGTCGCCTAAGCGGAGGCGGGGGCCGCGGCCCGGGTGGTCGTGGCGATGGTGGCGGAGCCGACCACGCGCGTGCCGTCGTACAGCACGATCGCCTGGCCGGGGGCCACGCCGCGGACCGGCTCGGTGAAGCGCACGCGCAGTTCGCCGTCCACCATCTCGGCGAAGACCTCGGTCTCGCCGCCGTGGGCGCGCAGCTGCGCGGTGTACGTGCCCGGGGCGGCGGCCGCGGCGCCGCACCAGCGGGGGCGGATCGCGGTGAGGGCCGTGACGTCGAGGGCCTCGACGGGGCCGACGGTGACCGTGTTGTTCACCGGGGAGATGTCGAGGACGTAGCGCGGCTTGCCGTCGGCGGCCGGGTGGCCGATCCGCAGGCCCTTGCGCTGGCCGATGGTGAAGCCGAAGGCGCCCTCGTGGGTGCCGACCTTCTCGCCGGTCTCGTCGACGATGTCGCCTTCGGCCTTGCCCAGGCGGTTCGCGAGGAAGCCCTGGGTGTCGCCGTCGGCGATGAAGCAGATGTCGTGGCTGTCGGGCTTCTTCGCGACGGCCAGGCCGCGCTCCTCGGCCTCGGCGCGGATCTCTTCCTTGGTGGTGAGGGTGTCGCCGAGGGGGAAGAGGGCGTGGGCGAGCTGCTTCTCGTCGAGCACGCCGAGGACGTAGGACTGGTCCTTGGCCATGTCGGAGGCGCGGTGCAGCTCGCGGGTGCCGTCCTCGTTCAGGACGACGGTGGCGTAGTGGCCGGTGCAGACGGCGTCGAAGCCGAGGGCGAGGGCCTTGTCGAGCAGCGCGGCGAACTTGATCTTCTCGTTGCAGCGCAGGCACGGGTTCGGGGTGCGGCCGGCCTCGTACTCGGAGATGAAGTCCTCGACGACGTCCTCGCGGAAGCGCTCGGCGAGGTCCCATACGTAGAAGGGGATGCCGATGACGTCGGCGGCGCGGCGGGCGTCGCGGGAGTCCTCGATGGTGCAGCAGCCGCGGGCGCCGGTCCGGAAGGACTGCGGGTTCGCGGAGAGCGCCAGGTGGACGCCGGTGACGTCGTGCCCGGCTTCGACCGCGCGGGCGGCGGCGACGGCGGAGTCCACGCCGCCGGACATGGCGGCCAGGACGCGAAGGGGGCGGGCGGTGCGCGGCAGGTTCTCAGTCATAGCACCGTCCAGAGTACGGGGAACCGGGCGCGGTCACGGCGCGTTATCGCCTGTGGGGGGTGGATCACATGGTGGAGCAGGGCAAGCAGGGGTCGACGGGCGCGGGGTCGAAGGGTCCGGGCAAGGGTCCGGCGGGCCGGACCCGGCGGATGGTGCTCTTCGGCGGGCTCGGGGTGCTCGCGGTGGCGGCGCTCGCCGGCCGCGAGGAGATCGGGCGGGCCTGGTGGCTGGTGCCGGGGGTGCGCAAGCCGCGCACGGAGGGCGAGCTGGACCATGCGGGGGCGAGCTGGACGGCGGCGTCCCCGGCGAACTGGCGGCTGGCCGACCGGCCCGACGACTACCGGGTGGACCGGATCGTCATCCATGTCACCCAGGGCAGCTTCGCGTCCTCGGTGGACGCCTTCAAGAACCCGTTCCACAAGGCGTCGGCGCACTACATAGTCGGCAAGGACGGCCATGTGGAGCAGATGGTGCGCGAGCTGGACGTGGCGTTCCACTCCGGGAACCGCTCGATGAACGAGCGCAGCGTCGGCATCGAGCACGAGGGCTTCGTGGACCGTCCGCAGGACTTCACGGACGCCATGTACGCGGCCTCGGCGCGGCTGGCCGCCGATGTCTGCCGGAGGTACGGCATACCGGCGGACCGCAAGCACTTCCTGGGGCACTCGGAGGTCCCTGGCGCCGACCACACGGATCCGGGCCGCCACTGGGACTGGGACCGCTACCTCGGGCTGGTCCGCGCCGAGCTGGCGGCGCCGACGCCCACGCCCACGCCGCCCCGGGCTTGAGCCCGGGGCCGGGCGGCCCGGCGCGCCCAGGACCTACGTGCCCAGCCCCTAGCTGAGGCCCGCCGTGCGGGCGCGGTCCACCGCCGGGCCGATGGCGGCGGCCACCGCGGCGACGTCCTCCTTCGTGGAGGTGTGGCCGAGGGAGAACCGCAGGGTGCCGCGGGCGAGCTGCGGGTCCGTGCCCGTCGCGAGCAGGACGTGGCTGGGCTGGGCGACGCCCGCGGTGCAGGCGGAGCCGGTGGAGCATTCGATGCCCTGCGCGTCCAGGAGCAGCAGCAGGGAGTCGCCCTCGCAGCCGGGGAAGCTGAAGTGGGCGTTGGCGGGGAGCCGGCCGTCGGGGTCGCCGCCGAGGACGGCGTCGGGGACGGCCGCCAGGACGGCCCGTACGAGGTCGTCGCGCAGCGCGCCGATCTCCGCGGCGAAGGCTTCGCGCCGCTCGGCGGCGAGCACCGCCGCGACCGCGAAGGCGGCGATGGCCGGTACGTCGAGGGTGCCGGAGCGGACGTGCCGCTCCTGGCCGCCGCCGTGCAGGACGGGGACGGGGCTCTGGTCGCGGCCGAGGAGCAGCGCGCCGATCCCGTACGGTCCGCCGATCTTGTGCCCGCTGACGGTCATGGCGGCGAGGCCGCTGTCGCCGAAGCGGACGTCGAGCTGCCCGAAGGCCTGGACGGCGTCGGAGTGCAGCGGGATGGCGAACTCCTTCGCGATCCCGGCCAGTTCGTGGACCGGCATGACGGTGCCGATCTCGTTGTTGGCCCACATGACGGTGGCCAGGGCCACGTCCTCGGGGGCGCGTTCGACGGCCTCGCGGAAGGCGTCGGGGTGGACGCGCCCGTAGCGGTCCACGGGCAGGTACTCGACCCGCGCCCCTTCGTGCTCGGCGAGCCAGTGCACGGCGTCGAGGACGGCGTGGTGCTCGACGGGGCTGGCGAGGATGCGGGTGCGGGCGGGGTCGGCGTCGCGGCGGGCCCAGTACAGCCCCTTGACGGCGAGGTTGTCCGCCTCGGTGCCGCCCGCGGTGAAGACCACCTCGCTCGGGCGGGCGCCGAGTGCCTCGGCGAGGGACTCGCGGGCCTCCTCGACGGTGCGGCGGGCGCGGCGGCCGGCGGCGTGCAGGGAGGACGCGTTACCCGTGGCGGCGAACTGCGCGGTCATCGCCGCAGCGGCTTCCGGGAGCATCGGCGTGGTCGCGGCGTGGTCGAGGTAGGCCATGATCCCCCGATTCTACGAGCCCCCGGCGGCCGGGGTTCCCCGCGGTACGCCGGAACCCGCCGAACCGGCCGGTGCACCCCGCCGGCCCGGGCCGTGAGGCCCGGGCGGACGGGGCCCGGCCGGATCCGGCCGCGGCGCCGGCCTAGGTGCGCGGGGCGCGGGCCAGTTGGCGGGACTGGGCCACCAGGTGGTCGGTGGAGTCCCAGACTTCGGCGTCTTCCTCCAGGAAGCCGCCGGCCAGGTTGCGGGTGACGATGGACACCCGGAGCGGGCCGGGGGCCGGGCGGCGGCGGATGTGGGTGGTGAGCTCCACGGTCGGGGCCCAGCCCAGCAGTCCGAGGTCGAAGGCGGTCGGCGGGAGCGCGTCCACCGCGAGCAGCAGCGACAGCGGATCGGCGTCGCGGCCGTCGGCGAGCCCGAACCAGGCCCGCATCTCGCCCTTGCCGGAGGGTGCGCCGACCGCCCAGCCGGCGGTCGCCGGGTCCAGGCGCAGCCGGAGGCGGTCCACGATGGCGGAGCTGCCGGGGATCGGGGCCGGGCCGGCCTCGGGGCCGAGGCAGTCCTCGTAGGCGGGCATGACGGGCGGCCGCGCCACCGTGTGCACGGAGTCCGGGAGCGCCGCGAGGTCCCCGTAGGAGGCGAGGACGCGGATGCGTTCGACCTCGGCGCCGTTCTCGTCGAACTGGAACAGGGAGGCCTGTCCGGTGGAGAGGTTCCGGCCCGCCCGGACGACCTGGGTGCGGATCACGGCGGGGCCGGGCACCGAGGAGGTCAGGTAGTGGGCCGAGACGGTGAAGGGGTCCGGGTGCGGCAGGGCCGCCGACAGGGCCCGGCCGACCAGGGCCAGCAGGTATCCGCCGTTGACGGCGCTGATGATCGTCCAGCCTGCGGAGAGCTCCGCGTCGTACACCCCGGGCTCGCCCGCGCGGGGGGCGATGGTGGTGTCGCGGTCGAACTCGCTGTCGCCGATGGCGGCGGCCTGGGCAGCTGCGTATGACATGGCTCGACGGTACACCGGCAAGCTACTAAGCGGTAGCTTTTGTTAGGGCTCTTCGGCCACCGCGGAGCGGCGGTTCCAGGCCAGCGGGGCCCGCCAGTGGTAGCGCATCGCGAGCAGGCGCAGCACGAAGGTGGTGACGATGGCGACGGCGGTCGTCAGGGCGTTGAGCCTGTCCAGGCCGATGAAGACGGCCACCATCGAGGCGCCGACCATGGCCGGGACGGCGTACATCTCGCGGTCGCGCAGCAGCGACGGCACCTCGTTGACGAGGACGTCGCGCAGCACGCCGCCGCCGACGGCCGTGGCGAGGCCCAGCGCGGCGGAGGCGGTCAGGCCGAGACCGTACTCGTAGGCCTTGGTCGTGCCCGTGACGCAGAACAGGGCGAGGCCGGCGGCGTCGAAGACGTTGATGGCCCGGTTGATCCGCTGCACCTCGGGGTGCAGGAAGAAGACCAGTGCGGCGGCGACCAGGGGGGTGACGAAGAAGCTGAGCTCGCCGAAGGCGGCGGGGGGCACGGCGCCGATGACCAGGTCGCGGAAGAGGCCGCCGCCGAGGGCGGTGACCAGGGCGAGGACGGCGATGCCGAAGACGTCGAAGTTCTTGCGGACCGCGAGCAGGGCGCCCGCGGTGGCGAAGACGAAGATGCCCGCGAGGTCCAGGGCGTGCTGGACTCCGGGCGGGAAGAGATCGTGGAGCACCCCGCCATTGTCGCCTGGTGGCGGGGTGGGTCA
>NZ_JBHWBP010000093.1:0-25223 GCF_042735575.1 Streptomyces sp. NPDC059564
GGCCCGCTTCTTCACTGTGGAGCTAAGGAGAATTGAACTCCTGACCTCCTGCATGCCATGCAGGCGCTCTACCAACTGAGCTATAGCCCCTCGTCTTGCCTGCCGCCCGGCTTCCCGTTCCCGGTTCCCCTTGGCGACGTCCCAAACATTACACGGTCATGGCCCTGGTCCAAAAATCGGTTTCCGCGGAACCCGAGCCATGCCCGATTTGACCCGTATCACTCGAACTTACGACCTTATGACGTCACGACGTCACGACGTCACGTCACGCCCTCGCGAACTGGTAGAACCGCTTCAGCGTGCAGTGCTCGTCGAGGAGCCGGCCATAGATCGGCTCGCCCTCCAGCTCCCGGTACGTCTCGATCGGGTCGCCTTTTATGATCAGCGCCCGCGCGCATTCCTCGCACCAGTACTGGTAGTCGGGATTGACCGGTTCCATGTCCCGCACGATCGGCGTGCCGTTGTCGCACCAGTCGCACCGCCGCCGGTGTGCACCCATCCGTCAGCGACTCCCTCCCGCATCGGGCCGTCGTGTCCCCCTCCGGCCGTCCGATTCTGCCATGCCGGTACGGGCCGGGTCAGCAAGCGCAAAAGGAACAAACGCAAAGATCCCGCCCCCTGTTGGGGACGGGATCCTTCACTGTGGAGCTAAGGAGAATTGAACTCCTGACCTCCTGCATGCCATGCAGGCGCTCTACCAACTGAGCTATAGCCCCGCTCTCCGCCGCGCTTCCCCCGTTTCCGGTGTTCTTCGCTGCGAACAAGAAGAACTCTAGCCTGTGACCAGCCGGAAAGTGAAATCCGGGTCCGAGCCGCCCGCGGGAGCTCTCGGTCGTCGCCGAGGACCGGCTCAGTCGTCGTCGCCGAGGACCGGCTCGGGCAGCGTGCCCGCGTTGTGCTCCATCAGACGCCAGCCGCGCGCGCCCTCGCCGAGGACCGACCAGCAGCAGTTGGAGAGCCCGCCGAGGCCCTCCCAGTAGTACGCCTCCAGGCCCAGCAGGCGGCCGATGGTCGTACGGATGGTGCCGCCGTGGCTGACGACGACCAGCGTGCCGCCGTCCGGCAGCCGGCCGGCGTGGCTCAGGACGACCGGAGCGGCGCGGTCCGCGACCTCGGTCTCCAGCTCGCCCCCGCCCCGGCGGACGGGCTCGCCGCGCTTCCACGCCGCGTACTGCTCGCCGTACTTGCCGAGGATCTCCTCGTGGGTGAGCCCCTGCCACTCGCCGGCGTACGTCTCGCGCAGCGCCTCGTCGTGCTCGACGGGCAGGCCCGTGACGGCGGCCAGCTCGGCAGCCGTGTCAGAGGCCCGCCGCAGGTCGGAGGCGACGATGGCGTCCGGCCTGAGGGAGGCGAGCAGCCGGGCGGCGCGGCGCGCCTGCGCCACACCCGTCTCGGTCAGCTCGATGTCCGTGGAGCCCTGGAAGCGTCGCTCGAGGTTCCACGAGGTCTGGCCGTGCCGCCAGAGGACGATCTTCCTGCCGGTCCTGCCCGTGTCGGCCGTGCTCAGAACAGATCACCGTCCAGTTCGTCGTCGCCCGCCGCCTCGCGCAGCTTGGCGTGCTCCTCGGCCTTGCCGATGGTGAGCTTGGCGTCCTCGGGGAGCTCGATCTCGGGGCAGTCCTTCCACAGGCGCTCCAGCGCGTAGAAGACGCGCTCCTCGCTGTGCTGGACGTGGACGACGATGTCGACGTAGTCGAGCAGGATCCAGCGGGCGTCGCGGTCGCCCTCGCGGCGCACCGGCTTGGCGCCGAGCTCCTTGAGGAGGCGCTCCTCGATCTCGTCGACGATCGACTTGACCTGGCGGTCGTTGGGCGCCGAGGCGAGCAGGAAGGCGTCGGTGATCGACAGCACGTCGCTGACGTCGTACGCGATGATGTCGTGCGCGAGCCGGTCGGCCGCGGCCTGGGCGGCGGCGGTGATGAGCTCGATGGAGCGGTCCGTGGCGGTCACTGGCCATGCTTTCGGGTTGGCGGGCAGATCCCTACAAGGGTCTCATGTACCGCCGACGCCGCCCGCGCGGAACATTCCGCGCGGGCGGAGCCCCAGCTCAGGAGGGCTTGTAGTCCTTGCCGAGGGTCACCACGATGTCCGCGTTCACCGCGTTCTCGGCCTTCTTCACGGCCGTCTCCGGCAGTCCCAGCGTCTTGGCGACGCCCACGGCACGGTCCCGCTGCGCGTCGTCCTGGTACGTGATCTGCGAGCTCGCCGCCGTCCGGTCGGCCTTGCCGCCGTCCACGAAGGCGTAGCCGCCGTTCAGCAGGGCCGCCTTCGCCGCGCCCTGCGTCTTGTCGTCGCCCGTGGCGTCGCGCAGGCCCACGCGGGGGGCGGCGCCGGGCTGGGCCGCCGTGGCGGAGCCGCCGAGGACCTCCTTGACGACCTTCTTGTTGGCGTCGTCCGTGAGGCCGCCGTCCGGCTTCACCGCGAGGACCTCGGTGCGGTAGGCGCCCACCTTGGCGTGCTCGCCGATGCGCGACAGCAGCGCGCCGAGGTTCTGCGCGTCCAGACCCGGGTCCAGGATCTGGCCCATGCTCTCGACGGTCGTGGCCGCCGCCTTCGGGTCGCCCGGGATCTTGCGCAGCACGGCGTACAGCACCTTCCCGGTCCGCTCCAGCTGCTTGGCCTCCGGCTCGCCCTGCCCCCGGAACGTGGCGTACGCGACGGCCATCGCCCCGGTCAGGCTCTGCTTGGGGCCCTGGCCGACCGCGGGGGTCTTGGCCTGGTCGTCGGCCGGGACCGCGGTGTCCGTGTCGACCTCGATGCCGCCGACCAGCTCGACGAGGCGCTCCAGGAAGGGGGTGTCCAGGCGCCAGGTGCCGCCGATGCGGGTGCCGAGGACCGTGTCGAGGGACTCCCGGGTGCCGAGGCTGCCCTCCTCGACCGACTTGCCGAGGGAGGTTCCGGTGCCGTCCTGCTTCGCGACGCCCAGGGCGTTGGGCAGCAGGACGGTGGCGCCCTGCTTGGTGGTGACGTTGTCGACCAGGAGGGCGGTCGAGCTGCCGCCCCGCTTGGTGTTGAGGAGGTGGACGACGATCATGTCGCGCTTCTGCGCCCCGGCGGGGGCCGCGGAGCCCTTCTTCGAGGCGGGGCCGTCGAGGAAGGGCAGCTTGTCCGCGTACCAGAGGTAGCCGACGCCGCCGACGACGAACAGGGCCAGCACGACGATCAGCGCGACCACCCGGTTGCGGCCGCGGCGGCGCGCCTCCTCGCGGCGCTCGGTGCGGCTCTCGGTGAAGGCGAGCCAGTCGATGACGTCCTCGGAGTCCTCGTCCGGCTGGTCGATGAAGGAGAACTGCTCGGTGCGGTAGTCGGGGTCGGGTGCCTGGTCGTCGGGGGCCGCCCGGCGCGGTTCGGGCACCTGGGCGGGGGCCGGCTGCGGCTGCTCCGGGGCCTGGGGGGCGGCCGGGGCGGCGTGCTGCTGCGGGATCCACTGCCGGTCCTGCGCCTGCTGGGTGTCGTACCCGTACGAGGGAGCCTGGGCCGGGGCCTGGGGGTGCTCCTGCTGCGGCGCGTAGTACTGCTGCTGCCCGGGCACGCCGTGGTCGTACGGCTGCTGCTCGTACGAGGGCTCGTACGGCTGCTCGTACCGCGGCTGCTCGTACTGCGGCTGCCCGTACTGCTGCGGGGCCGGCTGCGCGGGCACCTGGCCGTACACCGGCCTGCCGTACGGGTCGTAGCCGATGAGCTGCTGCTGCGCGGCGTACGGGTCGTACGGTTCCTGTGGGTCGCTCACCGCGGGGCCCCTCTCTCCGGAAGCTCAGGCTCCCCGGTACAGCTCACGCTTGTCGATGTAGCGCACCACGCCGTCCGGCACCAGGTACCAGACGGGATCGCCCTTGGCGACGCGCGCACGGCAGTCCGTGGAGGAGATCGCCAGCGCGGGCACCTCGACCAGCGAGACGCCGCCCTCCGGCAGCCCGTCGTCGGTGAGCACGTGGCCGGGGCGGGTCACTCCGATGAAGTGGGCGAGGGAGAACAGCTCGTCGGCGTTGCGCCAGGTCAGGATCTGCGCGAGGGCGTCGGCACCGGTGATGAAGAACAGGTCGGCGTCCTGGTTGAGCGCGCTCAGGTCCCGCAGGGTGTCGATCGTGTACGTCGGGCCGCCGCGGTCGATGTCGATGCGGCTCACCGAGAACTGGGGGTTCGACGCCGTCGCGATGACCGTCATGAGGTAGCGGTCCTCGGCGGGGGACACGGCCCGCTGGGACTTCTGCCACGGCTCGCCGGTCGGCACGAAGACCACCTCGTCGAGGTGGAACAGGGCGGCCACTTCACTGGCGGCCACCAGGTGTCCGTGGTGGATCGGATCGAACGTCCCGCCCATCACGCCGAGCCGGCGCTTGACCGGGCCCGTAGGCATTTCCTGCTCTCCCATGAGCGCAGAGCCTACTGGCCCGGTGGCACGTCCACGGCGGCCGGACCGGAACCGGGAGGTGTCTAGCGGTCGCGGTTGAGGCGGGTGGTCACCCACAGCATCAGCAGCAGGATGAACAGGGCGCCGCCACCGGTGAGGTACGGGCTCAGGCTGTCGTGGTTACCGCCGTGCTGCTCGGCGCCCTCCGAAGCGAGAACGACCAGGTTGTGGGTGGTGGTGGAGAGGCTCATCAGGCAGGTACCTATCGAGTCGGGGAGCGAGCGGAGACTTCGCTCACATCGTATGCGGGGGCCCTGGGCACGCTCACGCCGACTCAGGCGTTGGAGAGGATGGACGTGAGGCAGCAGAGCCGATCAAGGGGGAGGGCGCTATGACGGACACCGGATTCGAGAAGGCACCGGCACGCAACCGCAGGAGGTTCCCGGGCATTTCCTCGCGGGCGTACGAGCACCCGGCGGACCGCTCGGCGCTGGTCGCGCTGCGCAAGCTGAGCGGTTTCGACACGGTGTTCAAGGCCCTGAGCGGGCTGCTCCCGGAGCGCAGCCTGCGGCTGCTGTTCCTGTCGGACTCGGTGCGGGTGGGCGAGACGCAGTTCCCGCATCTGCACGAGATGCTCCGCGACGCCTGTTACATCCTGGACCTGGAGAAGGTCCCCCAGATGTACGTGCAGCAGGACCCGAGGCCGAACGCCATGTGCATCGGGCTGGACGAGCCGATCATCGTGGTGACGACGGCCCTGGTGGAGCTGCTCGACGAGGAGGAGATGCGGGCGGTGGTGGGCCACGAGGTGGGCCACGCGCTGTCCGGGCACGCCGTGTACCGCACGATCCTGCTGTTCCTGACGAACCTGGCGCTGAAGGTGGCCTGGATCCCGCTGGGGACGATGGCGATCACGGCGATCGTGACCGGGCTGCGGGAGTGGTTCCGCAAGTCCGAGCTGTCGGCGGACCGGGCCGGGCTGCTGGTGGGGCAGGACGTGAACGCCTCGATGCGGGGCCTGATGAAGATCGCCGGCGGCAACCACCTGCACGAGATGAACGTGGACGCCTTCCTGGCCCAGGCCGAGGAGTACGAGGCGAGCGGTGACCTGCGCGACTCCGTCCTGAAGATCCTCAACATGCTGCCGCGGACGCACCCCTTCACGACGGTCCGGGCGGCCGAGCTGAAGAAGTGGTCCCAGAACCGGGACTACCAGCGGATCATGGACGGTCACTACCCGCGGCGGGACGAGGACAAGGACACCTCGGTGACCGACTCCTTCCGCCAGTCGGCCTCGCACTACGCGGACTCGGTGCGCGGCAGCAAGGATCCGCTGATGAAGCTGGTCGGCGACATAGCGGGCGGTGCGGGCGACCTGGGCGGCAAGCTGCGCGACAAGTTCACCGGGGCCGCGGGGTCCGCTCCCCAGGGCCCGAAGGACGCCAAGGACGGCAAGGACGCTACGGAGCAGGGCTGACGGAGCTTCCCTCCGTCGGCGGCGCCGGGGTCGAGGTGCCCGGATCCGGGGTGCCGGGGGCCGGGCTCGCCGACGGCTGGGCCAGTACGCCGCACAGCCCGGCGGTGAGCCTCGGGTGGCCGCTGGCGTACGGGTCGGTCGCGGGCGGGCCGACGGTGGTGGGCGCGGAACCGGCCGGCAGCGGGCGGAAGCCCTCCGCGGGCTCGGTGGCGCAGTCCTGCGGCCCGGCCATCACGTAGGCCGAGACCAGCTCCGCCCGGCGGGCCGTGAGGTCCTCCCGGTCGAAGCGCAGCCGCAGCTCGCGGCGGACGGTGAAGAGCGAGGCCCCGTCGACGGCGGCGGGCTGGCCGGTCGCCGGGCGGACCGCGTACACGAAAGTGTGGTCGGTGGTGACCTCCAGCACCTCCGGGCTGCGCTCCTCGAAGGCGAGGGTTCCACTGACCCGGATGCGGGAGTCGGCGACGACCACCGCGCGGGGGGCGAAGCGGACCAGCCAGCCGGTGGCGGCGTGCCGGCCGTCGCCCGAGGGCGAGGCCATGCTCTCGTCGAACTGCGCCAGCTGGCCGGGGTCGAGCAGGACCCGTACCGGCCGGGAGGCGTTGCCGGCGAGGACGTCCGGATCGAGCGAGGACTGCACCAGGTAGTCCTTGGCGATGGAGAGCGCGGCGACGACCTGGCTCTCGCTGAAGTGGTGGGTGCGGCGGACGGCAGGCAGGGTGATCCCGGCGGCCCCCACCCGGTAGTCGGCGGCGGGGCTGTTCGCGTAGAGGTCGACGGGCCGGCCGCCGGGCACGACGGAGGCCGGGGCGAGGGGTACGACGGTGCTGGTGAGCGGCTCGGCGTTGCCGCCCTCCGGGGGCACGTACGGGTTGCGCAGGCCCAGGTAGACGGCGACCGCGAAGGCGGTGGCGATGAGCAGGACGAGCAGCATGCCCTGGCGGGCGCCGCGGCCCGGGGTGCCGTTGCCGTGGGCGGAGGCGCCGCCGGACCAGATGGAGCGGCTGCGGACGGCCCGGGCGTGCTCGCCCATGCGTTCCCGGGCGGAGAACTCCTGGAGCCTGGCGGCGCGGACGAAGTCCTCGTCGAACACCACCGAGCGGTACTCGTCCGGGCGCAGTTCGTCGTCACCCCCGCCGATTCCCTCGGGGGTGCCGTTGGGTGGGTCTCCTGGAACGGCCATCGCTTCTCCCCGCTGTCCCCGCTTCAGAGAAGCCCCCAGCTCCGGCTCACGCGAGTGGGGTCGTACCTTCAGGGTTGGCGGCCGACGGGGTACGTAAACGCGCCGACCCCGGTGACTTCCCTGAGCGGGGTACTGGCGGGTGCGGGTGCGGGGTCCGCCTCGCCGGCGGCACTGCGGTAGACGGCGCTGAAGGCCAGCGCGACCATGCCGAGGCCCATCACGACGGCGAGCACCCAGGCGACCGGGCGCAGCCAGGGCGAGCGGCCCCGGTACGGGCGCAGGCGGCCGCCGTAGGCCCCGTACGGGCCCTCGGCGTAGCCGTAGCCGTACTGGCCGGGTTCCCATCCGGGGTCGTCGATGCCGTACCCGTCGGGGTACCCGTAGTCGTCGTCCCCGGACCAGCCTCCGGCGACGCGGGCGGCCTCGGCCTCGGCGCGCGCCCGGTCGGCGGCGCGCTGGCGCTCGGCCGCGCTCGGTTCATGGATCTCGGCGTTCCGGACGAAGGCCTCGTCGAACACCACGGAGGCGAAGTCCTGATCCGCGCCTCCGCGGTCGTCGTCGGGCTCCCCGTCGTCCGGGAACGGCTTGCCCCCCACGTCGTCCGGCACGGGACCAGCGTAGACCTGGGGGGCTGCTTTGGGCAGGGTGTAAGCCGGAATCCGGCCACACCGCGTTCGCCGGGGTGTTACCGGACGTGACCGTCGCCGGTGACGATGTACTTGGTCGAGGTGAGCTCGGGAAGGCCCATCGGGCCCCGTGCGTGCAGCTTCTGGGTGGAGATGCCGATCTCGGCGCCGAAGCCGAACTGACCACCGTCGGTGAAGCGGGTGGAGGCGTTCACGGCGACGGTGGTGGAGTCGACCAGCTGGGTGAAGCGGCGGGCGGCGGCCTGGGAGGTGGTGACGATCGCCTCGGTGTGGCCGGAGGTCCAGCGGCGGATGTGGGTGACGGCGTCGTCGAGGGAGTCCACGACGCCGGCGGCGATGTCGTAGGACAGGTACTCGGCGGCCCAGTCCTCGTCGGTGGCGGGCAGCGCGGTGACCTTGGACTCTTCGGCGTACGAGAGCACCTCGGCGTCACCGTGCACGGTCACCCCGGCGTCCGCGAGGGCGTCCAGCGCCAGCGGGAGGAAGGCCGCGGCGATGTCGCGGTGCACGAGCAGGGTCTCCGCGGAGTTGCAGACGGAGGGCCGCTGCGCCTTGGAGTTGACGAGGATGTTCACCGCCATGGCGAGGTCGGCCTGGGCGTCGACGTAGACGTGGCAGTTGCCGGTACCGGTCTCGATGACCGGAACGATGGACTCCTCGACGACGGTCTTGATGAGGGAGGCACCGCCGCGCGGGATGAGCACGTCGACGAGGCCGCGGGCGCGCATCAGCTCGCGGACGGAGTCGCGGGACTCGCCGGGGACGAGCTGGATCGCGTCGGCGGGCAGTCCGGCGCCCTCGATCGCGTCGCGCAGGATGGCGACGAGGGCGGTGTTGGAGGCGTAGGCGGAGGAGCTGCCGCGCAGGAGTACGGCGTTGCCGGACTTGAGGCAGAGGGCGGCGGCGTCGACGGTGACGTTGGGGCGGGCCTCGTAGATGATGCCGACGACGCCGAGGGGGACCCGGATCTGGCGGAGGTCGATGCCGTTGGGGAGGGTCGAGCCGCGGACGACCTCGCCGACGGGGTCGGGGAGGGCGGCGACGTCGCGGACGTCGGAGGCGATGGCGGCGATGCGCTCGGGGGTCAGCGTCAGGCGGTCGATGACGGTCTCGCTGGTGCCGGCGGCGCGGGCCTTGTCGGTGTCGACGGCGTTGGCGGCGACGATCTCGGCCGTACGGGCCTCCAGCGCGTCCGCGATGGCCAGCAGCGCGGTGTCCTTGGCGGACCGCGGGAGGGGGGCGATGGCGGCGGCTGCGGTACGGGACCGCTTCGCGGTGGCGAGGACGGGCGAGGCGGCGGTGGCGTCGTCGAGCGAGGTCATGCGGCCAGGGTAATCCCCGGCCGCCCCCGGCCCGCCGCGGTTCCACCCGCCGAGACGCCCCGCACCGGGCTGCGGCTGGCCCCGTCCACGCGCGGCGCCGTTGCGGGGGCTCCGCCCCCGGACCCCCGCGCCTCAAACTCCCCCAGCTACCGCTGGGAGGGGCCCCCTGACGAGGCTGGATTTTGGCTGACCACCACCGACACGTGCGACAGCGCCTGGCAGGAGACCTCTCCGCGCAGCGCACCGCGCCCGCAGGCGACAGCCGGGCACCGGCCACGCGCAGCGGCCCCGCCCGGGGGACGACGGACGGAGTCCGGCGCAGCGGGCCGAAGCCCGGGAAGCGCGCCAGCGCTGAGCGGTGCGAGGGACGCGTCTAATAGGGGTGCACACCCACCGGGTGGGCCGGGGGCGGGCCGTAGCCCTCTGCCACGCGTTGGTGGTAGGTGGCGCGGTCGATGACCTCCAGGCCGACGATCTCCCACGGCGGCAGCTGCGCCGAGGAGCGGTGTTCGCCCCAGAGCCGCAGGGCGACGGCGGCCGCGTCGTGGAGGTCGCGGGCCTCCTCCCAGTACCGGATCTCCGCGTGGTCGTCGGCGTACCGGCTGGTCAGCAGGAAGGGGTGGTCGTGCGCGAGCTGCTCCAGCCCGCGCCGGACCTCGGACAGCGGCGCCGGCTTGCCCGAGACGCTCAGGGTGATGTGCCACAGGCGGGAGGCGTCCCCGTCGTCCGGGCCGCCGCCCCCGTGCCCGTCCCCGCGACCGCCCCCGTGCCCGTCCCCGTCTCCGTGCCGGTCCCCCGTGCCGACGCTGGTCAGCGCTCGTCTCACCAGCCGCCTCCTGTCTGCGCTACGCGTGTCCGCCCCTCACAGTTGACCAGTCCCCGGCCCCCCGCGCGGCGGTTTTGCCGAACCTCAGCCCTGCAGCAACACCAGATCGTCGCGGTGGACGACCTCCCTCTCGTACGCGGGTCCGAGCTCGCGGGCCAGGTCGCGCGTGGACCGGCCGAGCAGCTGCGGAAGTTCCTTCGCGTCGAAGTTGACGAGCCCGCGGGCGACGGCGCGCCCGTCGGCCGAACGCAGTTCGACGGGGTCGCCCGCGACGAACTCGCCCTCGACGGCGGCGATGCCCGCGGCCAGCAGCGAGCTGCCGCGTTCGGTGACGGCGCGCACGGCGCCGTCGTCCAGGACGAGGTGCCCCTGCGGGGTCGACGCGTGCTGGAGCCACAGCAGCCGGTCGGCGGAGCGCCGCCCGGTGGCGTGGAAGTGCGTACCGGTCGGCCGCCCGGCCAGCGCGTCGGCGGCCTGGCTGGCGGAGGTGAGGACGACGGGGATCCCGGCGGCCGCGGCGATCCGGGCGGCCTCGACCTTGGTGACCATGCCGCCGGTGCCGACACCCGCCTTGCCCGCGCTGCCGATGGAGACGTGCGCGATGTCCTCGGCGCCCCGCACCTCGTCGATGCGGGTGGTGCCGGGCAGGGACGGGTCCCCGTCGTAGAGGCCGTCCACGTCGGACAGGAGCACGAGGAGGTCGGCGCGGACCAGGTGGGCGACCAGGGCGGCCAGCCGGTCGTTGTCGCCGAAGCGGATCTCGTCGGTGGCGACGGTGTCGTTCTCGTTGACGACGGGCAGGGCGCCCATGATCAGCAGCTGGTCGAGGGTCCGGTAGGCGTTGCGGTAGTGCGCGCGCCGGCTGGTGTCGTCGGTGGTGAGCAGCACCTGGCCGACGCGGACGCCGTAGCGGGCGAAGGAGGCGGTGTACCGGGCGACGAGGAGGCCCTGGCCGACGCTGGCGGCGGCCTGCTGTCGGGCGAGGTCCTTGGGGCGGCGGGCCAGGCCGAGGGGGGACAGTCCCGCGGCGATGGCTCCGGAGGAGACGAGGACGATCTCCTTCTCCCCGCCGCTGCGGGCCTTGGCCAGTACGTCGACCAGCGCGTCCACGCGGTCGGCGTCGAGCCCGCCCGCCGCGGTGGTCAGGGAGGAGGAGCCGACCTTGACCACGATCCTGCGGGCGTCCACGACACCTTGCCTAGCCGTTGACACGTCTTTCCCCTCACCGACCGACCTACCGACCCATTCGACCGGCTCAATCTACGGGGTGGCGCGGCGCGGCCGCCCGCCGGTTTCAGACCGTGGACGAGGACGGCGACGAGGACGCCTCCGGGGCGGGTCCGGTGCCCGCGCCCGCGCCGGGGATGAGGATCTTGCGCGACAGCAGGAAGGTGAAGGGGATGGCCACGACGGCCGCGACCAGCGGCGCGATGCGGGTGTCCATCCCGGCCCAGGTGACGAGGGCGTAGAGGCCGGCGGACTGGATCACGTAGTTCGTGACGTTGGTCAGCGGGAAGAGCAGGAACTTCTTCCAGGTGGGCCGGGTGCGGTAGGTGAAGTAGGTGTTCATGAAGAACGACCCGATCATCGACAGCACGAAGGCCAGGGTGTACGCGGCGAAGTACGGCATCCACGGGTGGAGCAGCAGGTAGATGCCGAAGAAGGTGCCGGTGTTGACCCCGCCCACCAGGGCGAAGCGGAAGATCTGGCCGAGCTGGTCGCGGCGGCCGTTGCCGGAGGGGGCGGTGGTCATCGGTGGCTGCGCTCCGCGATCACGGCTTCGGAGGCCTCGGGCATCCGCTCGGCGGTCACGCCGTGGGCCTCCTTGACGAGGAAGTGCGGGCGGCGCTTGGTCTCGTAGTAGATGCGGCCGATGTACTCGCCGATCAGACCCAGCATGATCATCTGTACGCCGCCGATGCCGGCGATCATCGCGACGAGCGTGACGTAGCCCGGCGAGTCGATGCCGTTGGTGATCGCCATCGCGGTGATCCACAGCGCGTACAGGACGGTCAGGCCCACCAGCGACACGCCGAGCCAGATCCCGATCCGCAGGGGCCGGTTGTTGAAGGAGATCAGGCCGTCCATGCCGTAGTTCAGCAGGGAGCCGAACTTCCACTTCGTCTCGCCGGCCTCGCGCTGGGCGTTCTGGTAGTCGAAGTGGACGGTGTCGAAGCCGATCCAGGAGAACAGGCCCTTGGAGAAGCGGTTGTACTCGGGGAGCGCGAGCAGGGCGTCGACGGCCGGCCGGGAGAGCAACCGGAAGTCGCCGACGCCGTCGGTGAGCTCCACGTCGACCCAGCGGTTGACCCCGCGGTAGTAGAGGCGGCTGAGGGCCGAGCGGAGTTTCTTGTCACCCTCGCGCGTGCGCCGGGCGATGACCTGGTCGTGGCCCTGCCGGTAGTGCTCCAGCATGGTGGCGATCAGCTCCGGCGGGTGCTGGAGGTCCGCGTCCATGATCACCACGGCGTCGCCGGTGGCTTCCTTCAGCCCGGCGAGCATGCCCGCCTCCTTGCCGAAGTTCCGGCTGAAGGAGACGTAACGGGTCTGTTCCCCGTAGGCGGCGGCGATCTTGCGGAGCTTGCCGAGGGTGCCGTCACGACTGCCGTCGTCGACGTAACAGACCTCATACTCCACGGGCAGGGTGTCCAGAACCCTGCGGATCTCTGCGTCGAAACTGTCGATGACGGCTTCTTCGTTGTAGCAAGGGACAACTACGGACAGCTTGGTCATGACCACTTCCTGCTGGGTCCGAACGGGTGATTGTCGGCGACCGGACCCGCCACTCACCACTTCCTTAGAAGTATGCACGCCGGAGGTCGGCCTGCCTGAGTCGCGTGCCGCACACGGTAGCTTTGACTGGATAAGCGGAATGGAACAAAGGGATCGAGGTGCACGTGCCTGACGTCTCCGTGGTCGTCATCGTCTACAACGACGCAGAGCGTCTGCCGACAGCCGTCCAGTCGGTTTTGGACCAGACCCTGCGCGGGGTCGAAGTCGTGATCGTGGACGACTGCAGCAAGGACCGGTCCTTCGCGGTCGCCCAGGAGCTCGAAGCGGCGCATCCGGACCGGGTGCGCGCCTTCCGGCTGCCCGAGAACAGCGGAGGCTGCGGCGCGCCGCGCAACCACGGCATCCAGCAGGCCACCGGCACGTACGTGATGTTCCTGGACAGCGACGACGTCCTGGAACGCAACGCCTGCCGGAACATGCTGGCCGCCGCCGAGCGCACCGGGTCCGACCTGGTCTCGGGCATGTGCGTGCGCGTGCATCTCGACAACCGCTGGGGCAAGACCACCGAGTGGTACCCGTGGATCTACGCGCGCACCCGCACGCTGGAGTCGATCACCGAGTACCCGGACCTGCTGGTCTACGACACCCTCTCCACGAACAAGTGCTACCGGCGCGCGTTCCTGCTGGAGCAGGGCCTGGAGTTCCCGGTCGGCATCCACTACGAGGACCTGCTGTTCTCGGCGCAGGCGTACGTCGCCGCCCGCCGGATCACCCTCATCCCGAACCACGTCTACTTCTGGAACGTGGTCGAGAAGGCCGCCGCCCTGTCGATCAGCAACCGGCGCCACGAGATCGAGAACTTCGTCCACCGGATGGAGATCCACCGTCGCGTCGACGAGCTGCTGGCCGCCAAGGGCCACACGGCCATCAAGTCCGCCAAGGACGCCAAGTTCCTCAAGCACGACCTGGTCCTGCACCTGCGCGACCTGCCGCTGCTGGGCGACGCGTACCGCCAGGAGTTCGCCCGGCTCGCCAACGGCTACCTGGAGGGCATCGACCCGGCCGCGTACGAGAACGTCACGCACCTCCAGGCCATCTGCGCCTACCTGCTGGGCAAGGAGGACTGGGACAACCTCCTCCCGGCCGCCGACGCGATGACCAACAAGGGCCGGCTGTGCTCCCCGCTCGCCGAGCGCGACGGCCGCGTCTACTGGTGCGCCCAGCACCTCGACGACGCCGAGGGCCGCCGGATACTGGACGTCACCGACCAGGGCTACCACACCGCGCCGCTGTCCTCCCTGGCCCTGGGCAACCGCCTGACCTCGTACGAGGACGACGGGCGCGGCTCCGTCACCCTCGCGGGCCGGATCGTGAACCCGCTGGGCCGGATCCAGGCCGACACCCCGCTGAAGGCCACCCTGGAGTTCCGGGCCCGCCGCCAGATCGGGGTCCGCTCGTTCAGCTTCCCGGTGGAAACCGTGCGACACGCCGGTGACACGATCGAGTGGAACACCACGGCCGACGTGGCCTCCACGGTCCGCCCGCTCGGCATCATCGACGCCGTCTGGGACGTCCGCCTGAAGCTGACGGCCGGCGGCGACCGGATGACCACGCGCGTCGCGGTCGGCGGCGTCGACATGGAGTCGGCGTCCCGGCTGCGGGTGCGCCCGCGCCTGACCCGCCTGGTCTCCGACCGCTTCGAGCCGGAGATGACCAAGAAGGGCAACCTCTCCTACGTCCTGACCGCCGAGGGCCGCGCCGCCGTCCGCACCCAGGCGCTGCTCAACGGCGCGATGCACGGCAAGGCCGCCGGCGTCGTCAAGCGCGGCCTGCGCCGGGCGCTGAAGGCCCGCCGCAACATCGGCTCGGGCGAGCAGAAGGTGAAGGTCTACCACGAGGTCTTCTCGAAGCTGCCGGTCAAGAAGGGCACGGTCGTCTTCGAGAGCCACATGGGCAAGCAGTACAGCGACAGCCCGAAGGCGATCTACGAGGAGCTGGTGCGCCAGGGCGCGCCCTTCGAGGCGATCTGGTCCTACGCGGGCGCCAAGCCCACCGGCTTCCCCAAGGAGGCCACCCTGGTGCGCCGCTGGAGCTGGCCCTACCTGCGGGCGCTGGCCCAGGCCGAGTACTGGGTCGACAACCAGGGTTTCCCGCTGGCGCTGGCCAAGCGCCCCGGGACCACGTACATCCAGACCTGGCACGGCTCCGCGCTCAAGCGGATGGGCTTCCACGAGCCGCGCACCAAGGCGCAGGGCAAGGCCGGGCAGGACCGCTTCCAGGCGGCCGTCGACCGCTTCGACCACTTCCTGATCCGCTCCGAGCACGACGCCCGTACCCTCGCCAAGGGCTTCCGGCTGCGCGACGAGGTGCTGCTGCGCACCGGCTACCCGCGCAACGACGCCCTGGTCGAGGCGCACCGCGCCGAGGCGCAGAGCGGGGAACGGGTGCGCGGACCGCTCGCCGCGGAGCTGGGCATCGACCCGGCGAAGAAGGTGCTGCTGTACGCGCCGACGTTCCGGGCGAACGCGGACGGCACGGTGGAGGGCTTCGAGTTCCCCTTCGCCGTGGAGGAGTTCGCGGACCGGCTCGGCGACCGCTTCACGCTGCTGGTGCGCACGCACTACCTCAACAGCGTCTCCCTGCCGCCGTCGGTCGCGGGCCGGGTCCTCGACGTGTCCCGGCACCACGACATCACCCCGCTGCTGGCGCTGGCCGACGGGCTGATCACGGACTACTCGTCCGTGATGTTCGACTACGCGGTGCTCGACCGGCCGATGCTGTTCTTCGCGTACGACTACGAGAAGTACGCGACGGACATCCGCGGCACCTACTTCGACCTGAAGGAGAAGGCGCCGGGCCCGGTGCTGGCCACGGCCGACGAGCTGATGCAGGCCGTCTCCGCCTTCGACGAGGCCGACGCCAAGTACGCGGAGGCCCGTCAGCGCTTCCTCAGCGAGTTCGGCGAGTACGACCGCGGGGACGCCGCCCGCCAGATCGTCGAGAAGTTCTTCACCAGGAGCGGCAAGTGAGCCAGCAGACCGCCATCGAGGGCGGCCGCGACATCTTCCTCGTCTCCAACAGCGTGGACGAGCTCGGCGGTGTGACCACGTGGTCCCACCAGATGGCCCGGCTGTTCAGCGAGCGCGGCCACCGCGTGCACGTCGTCGGCATCGCGCCCGTCGCCGAGGAGATCCGGCAGAAGCTGCCCGCCGGCCTCCCGTACGAGATGACGACGCTCTACGCGACCCACCCTCCCAAGGCCCGCCGGCTGCACGGCGTCAAGGGCCGCCTCAACGCCCCCGAGCGGCGCCGCCAGGCGGCCCGGCGGGCGCAGATGCGGGCCAAGGCGGAGACCCTGAGCGAGCTGTTCCGGGCGGCGCGGCCGGGCTCTGTGGTGATCGTCACCCAGGTCTGGGCGATGGAGTGGGTGGCCCTCACCGACACCAAGGGGCTCTCGGTCATCGGCATGAGCCACGAGTCCTTCGAGGCCAGCCACAAGTCGACCCGCGGCGAGCGGGTGCGCCGCCACTACTCCGAGGCCGACCGGCTGCTGGTGCTCACGCCGGAGGACGCGGACCTGTGGATCCGCTCCGGCATGGAGAACGTCGACAGCATGCCGAACCCGCTGCCCTTCATGCCCGAGGCGCCCGCGCCGCGGACCGCGAAGGTCGTCGCGAGCGTCGGCCGCCTCGCCTTCGAGAAGGGCATGGACCTGCTGCTCGACGCGTGGGCGGACGTCGCCCCGCACCACCCCGGCTGGACCCTGCGGATCTACGGGGCGGGCCTGGAGGAGGCCACGCTGCGGGCGCACTGCACGGAGCTCGGGCTGGACGACTCCGTGGAGTGGATGGGCAGCACCGACGACGTGCTGGGCGCGCTGCGCGGGGCCTCGGTCTTCGCCCAGGCCTCCCGCGCCGAGGGGTTCCCGATCACCCTGCTGGAGGCCATGGCGGCGGGCCTGCCGGTGGCCGCCTTCGACTGCGCGCCGGGCGTACGGGAGATCGTGCGGCACGGCGAGGACGGGCTGCTGGCCCGCCTCGGCAACACCATGGAGCTGGCCGGGCACCTGGACGCCCTGATGTCGGACGGGGCCACGCGCGACCGGCTCGGCGACGCGGGGTTCCGGCACGTGCGGCGCTACTCCAGCGCGGAGATCACCGACCGGTGGGAAGAGCTGTTCACCTTCCTGGAACGCTGACCCCCGCCGCCCGCGCTACGAGGCCGCCCGCCCCGGACCTGGTCCGGGGCGGGCGGCTTCCTGACGCGTACCCGCTCACGCCGTGCGGTTGGCCTCCCAGCCCGCCCAGGCGGAAGTGATCATCTCTCGGACGTCGTGGCGCGCCTTCCAGCCCAGTTCGGCGGCGATCCGGTCGGCCGAGGCCACGACCTTCGCCGGGTCGCCGGGGCGGCGCGGGGTGACGACGGGCGCGTAGGAGTGCCCGGTGTTCTCGTTCATCAGCTCGACCATCTCCCTGACGGAGACGCCCTCGCCGCGGCCGATGTTGACGGTGAGGTCCTTGTACTCCCCCGCCGCGCCCCACTCGGCGAGCCGGCGCGCGGCCACCACGTGGGCCTCCGCCAGGTCCTCGACGTGGATGTAGTCGCGGATGCAGGTGCCGTCCGGGGTCGGGTAGTCGTCGCCGAAGATGCGGGCGCCCTCGCCGGCGTCGTAGCGCTCGAAGACCATGGGGACGAGGTTGAAGACCCCGGTGTCCGCGAGCTCGGGGGCGGCCGCGCCGGCCACGTTGAAGTAGCGCAGGCAGGCGGTGGAGATCCCGTGCGCCCGGCCCGCGGCGCGGACCAGCCACTCACCGGCCAGCTTGGTCTCCCCGTAGGGGCTCAGCGGGCGGCAGGGGGTCTCCTCCGTGACGGAGTCCACATCGGGCATCCCGTAGACGGAGGCCGAGGAGGAGAAGAGGAAGTTGCGGATGCCCGCGGCGGCCACGGCTTCGAGCAGCACCGTGAGGCCCTGCACGTTCTCGTGGTAGTAGTACATCGGCTTCTCGACGGACTCGCCGACCTGCTTCTTGCCCGCCAGGTGCACCACGCCGGTGATGTGCTGCTCGCGGAGGGTCTCGTCGAGCACGAGGCGGTCCAGGACCGATCCGACCACCAGGGGCACGCCCTCCGGGACGCGGTCCTCCCGCCCCGTGGAGAGGTCGTCGAGGACCACGACCTCCTGTCCCGCCTCCAGCATCGCGCGGACGACGTGGGCGCCGATGTAGCCGGCGCCACCGGTGATCAGAAAAGTCATGCGTATCTCCCGAGCTCTAGCGTGACCTGCGCGTGCGGGCGCGGTCGAGGCGGTTGCGTACGAAGGTCAGCGCGCCCCCGGCACCCGGCGCGAGGCGCAGGGCCAGCGCTCCGGCGGCCGTGCGGTACGGCTGCGCCAGCAGAACACCGTACCGGCTGCTCGGCAGGGCCCGGCGGCGGAGCAGGGGGCCGAGGGGGCGCAGGGAGGTGACCAGGGAGCTCCCGTCGCCGCACTCCACGCCCGCCCGGACGTCCCAGGCCTGCATCCCGCGCAGCCCGCGGCGGCGCCCCGTGGCGGCCAGCGCGGCGAGCCGGAAGGGCACCTCGGCGCTCCAGCCGTCCCCGTCGGAGGCGGCCCGCAGCTCCACCGGGCGCACCTCGACGGGCTCGCCGCCCGCCCGGGGCAGGAAGCTCAGCCGGACGGTACGGGGGCCGGCCCCGGCCAGGCGCCCGTACAGGTCGCGCACCCGGATCCGGACGGCTCCGCGCCCGGCGGGTGCGGCGTCGACGGTGACGGGCAGCTCCGCGAGGGGCAGCTCCGCGAGCCCGTCCAGCGGTACGGGCACCTCGGCGCTCCACACGGGCCGCCCGGCGGCGTCGGAGGCGTACGGGGGCAGCAGGCGGGGCGGCTCGGCGGCGAGGTGCACGAGCCGCTCCAGGTCGGCGGGCGGGGCCTCGCAGGCCAGCAGCACGCGGGCGGTCCAGCGGGCCCGCGCGGGGGCGGCCCCGATGTCGGCGTCGGCGAAGCCGGCCAGGTAGTCGCGGGTCAGGGTCCACCAGGCGGCCCGGTAGCCGGGGTCCTCGCCGAGCTCGCGCAGGTACATGCGCAGGTCGTAGTCGAGGAACTTGGCCTGGCAGGCGCGGCCGAGTTCCGGGGAGGCCTCGGCGAGGGTCCGGGAGGCGACGGCGTGGGCCTCGACGCGGGAGCGCCAGTTGCCGACGTCGGCCCGGTCCAGGGAGATCGACACCTGGGCGGCGCGGCGGCGCACGTGCCACACATAGACGAGGTCGCCGACGACCGCGATGCGGGGCGCGGCGGCCAGGACGCGGGAGGTGAAGACGAAGTCCTCGTAGACGAAGCGGCCGTCGGGGAAGCGGATCGCGTGCTTGTCGAGGAAGGCGCGCTCGTACAGCTTGTTGACGCAGAGGGTGTCGCGGACCAGCTCGGGCCGGTCGGCGGGCCGCTCGACGACCTCGCCCGGCGTGTACAGGCCGGGCATCCAGGGCACGTCGCGGCCCTCGGGCAGCTCGCGGCGCACGCACGCGCCGACCGTGACGGGGGCCCGGTGCTCCTCGGCCGCCCGGAGCAGGGCCCGGGCGGCGCCCGGCGGGAGGACGTCGTCGCTGTCGAGGAAGAGGACGTACGGGGCGCTCGCTGCGGCGATGCCGTCGTTGCGCGGGGTGCCGCAGCCGCCGCTGTTCTCCGTGCGGTGCACGACCTTCAGCCGGGGGTGCGCGGCGGCCAGGGCGTCCAGCACCGCCCCGGTCCCGTCCGAGGAGGCGTCGTCGACCGCGATGACCTCGGCGACCACCGGGCCCTGGGCGAGGGCCGAGGAAACGGCCTCGCCCACGAGCCCGGCGTCGTTGTACGCGATCACCACCACGGAGACCGCGGGGTCCGTGGTGGTGTCACTGGTGCTGGAATCGCTGCTGCTCACCCGGAGGATCCTAGGCGAACGGCGTAAGGCGGGGTTCAAACCGGTGTGCCTCGGGAGCCTCAGAAGGGGCGGAACTCGTCGTACTCCTGCTGGGCGGAGTCACCGCGCTTGGCTTCCTTCTCCTTGCGGCGGGTGGTGGCCGGACGCGGCGCCTCCAGGCGGTGGTCCTCACCGCGGCGGCCCAGCATCTCGGCGCCGGCCATCATGGTCGGCTCCCAGTCGAAGACGACCGAGTTCTCGTCGGAGCCGATCGAGACGCCGTCACCGGCGCGGGCGCCGGCCTTGCGCAGCCCGTCCTCGACGCCGAGGCGGTTGAGGCGGTCGGCGAGGTAGCCGACGGCCTCGTCGTTGTTGAAGTCGGTCTGGCGGACCCAGCGCTCGGGCTTCTCGCCGCGGACGTTGTAGACGTCCTCGACCTCGTCGTAGGTGATGGTGAAGCCGGAGTCGTCCACGGCCTTCGGCCGGATGACGATGCGCGTCGCCTCCTCCTTCGGCTTGCGGGCGCGGGCCTTCGCGATGACCTCGGCGAGGAAGTACGAGAGCTCCTTGAGGCCCGTACGGGCGACCGCGGAGACCTCGAAGACCTTGTAGCCGCGCTCCTCCAGGTCCGGGCGGACCATGTCGGCGAGCTCCTGGCCGTCCGGGATGTCGACCTTGTTCAGGACGACGAGGCGCGGACGCTTCTCCAGGCCGCCGCCGTAGAGCTTGAGCTCGTTCTCGATCGCGTCGAGGTCGGCCAGCGGGTCGCGGTCGGACTCCAGGGTGGCGGTGTCCAGGACGTGCACGAGGATCGAGCAGCGCTCGACGTGGCGCAGGAACTCCAGGCCGAGGCCGCGGCCCTGGCTGGCGCCGGGGATCAGGCCGGGGACGTCGGCGATCGTGTAGACCGTCGAGCCCGCGGTGACCACGCCGAGGTTGGGGACCAGGGTGGTGAAGGGGTAGTCGGCGATCTTCGGCTTGGCCGCGGAGAGCACCGAGATGAGCGAGGACTTGCCCGCGCTGGGGAAGCCGACGAGCGCCACGTCGGCGACGGTCTTCAGCTCCAGGACGACGTCGCCGGTGGTGCCGGGGACGCCGAGGAGCGCGAAGCCGGGGGCCTTGCGGCGGGCGGAGGACAGCGCGGCGTTGCCGAGGCCGCCGCGGCCGCCTTCGGCAGCGACGTAGGTGGTGCCCTGGCCGACGAGGTCGGCGAGGACGTTGCCCTCCTTGTCGAGGACGACGGTGCCGTCCGGGACGGGCAGGATCAGGTCCGTGCCGTCCTTGCCGGAGCGGTTGTCGCCCGCGCCGGGCTGGCCGTTGGTGGCCTTGCGGTGGGGGCTGTGGTGGTAGTCGAGCAGGGTGGTGATCGCCTGCTCCACCACCAGGATGACGTCGCCGCCACGGCCGCCGTTGCCGCCGTCGGGGCCGCCGAGCGGCTTGAACTTCTCCCGGTGAACGGAGGCGCAGCCGTGGCCCCCGTTACCCGCGGCGACGTGCAGCTCGACGCGGTCCACGAAGGTGGTCATGGGTGTTCCTCCAGATACATACGGGAATGTCCCGAGCAGGCCTTGCTGCCCATTAAACGTGTCTATGTGACAACGCGCCGAGGGCGGACCTCTCTTCCCGGCTCGCGCCGGGAAGAGCTGAGATCCGCCCTCGGGGTGTTACGAACGCTTCAGATCAGCAGGAGCTGGATCAGGCGGCCGGAACGATGTTGACGACCTTGCGGCCACGGTGCGTGCCGAACTGCACGGCACCGGCCTGCAGCGCGAACAGCGTGTCGTCGCCACCACGACCGACACCCGCACCCGGGTGGAAGTGGGTGCCGCGCTGGCGGACGAGGATCTCACCAGCGGAAACGACCTGACCGCCGAAGCGCTTCACGCCGAGCCGCTGAGCATTGGAATCGCGCCCGTTCCGGGTGGACGATGCGCCCTTCTTGTGTGCCATGTCTCAGTCCCTCTTACTTCGCAGCCGCGGGGATACCGGTGACCTTGATCGCCGTGTACTGCTGGCGGTGACCCTGGCGACGGCGGTAGCCGGTCTTGTTCTTGTAGCGCAGGATGTCGATCTTGGCGCCCTTGTGGTGGTCCACAATCTCGGCCGTGACCTTGATGCCGGCCAGGACCCACGGGTCGCTGGTCACGGCGTCGCCGTCGACAACGAGCAGGGTCGAGAGCTCGACCGTGTCGCCAACCTTGGCAGTGGAAATCTTGTCAACCTCAACGATGTCGCCGACAGCAACCTTGTGCTGGCGACCACCGCTGCGCACGATGGCGTACACGCGGATCTCTCTCTCACTCGGGACGGATGCTCCTGAAGCCAGCCGCTCACGCGGGCCGGGGCCCACGGTGATCCGGAATTGGACGAGCGGCCTCTCCCGGGTGCCGCCTGCTTGCGCGGACGATGCGGGAGGAAGGTGCTCAGGAGCGCGACGCACGCTGAACGGGTAATCGTTCAAGACACGCCGACGGTCTAGGTTACGGGGCTGGTTCCAGGGGGTCAAACCGGGCCCCGCAAGGCCGTGGGCCCCGCCGCTCGGCGGGGCCCACGGTCATGCGGTGGATCAGGCTTCGGCGGGAGCCGAGACCGAGGGCGGGGTCTGCTGCTCCGCCGCCGCGGTCTTCTTCGTCGCCCGCTTCGCGACGGTCTTCTTGGCCGTCGTCGCCTTCTTCGCCACGGTCTTCTTGGCGGCCGCCGCCTTCTTGGCCGGGGCCTTCTTCGCCGTGGTGGTGGCCGCCTTCTTGGCCGGAGCCTTGCGGGTGGCCTTCTTGGCGGGAGCCTTGGCCTCCGCCTCGGCCTCGGCGGGTGCCTCGGCCGGCTTCTCGGGCTCCGTCTCGGCGACGACCGGGGCGGCCTCGGCCGCCGGGGCCTCGACGACCACGACGGCCGCCTGCGCCGATCCTGCCGGGGAACCGGCGGGAGCGGTGGCCTTGCGGGTGGCACGGCGGCGCGGACGGGCCGGCGCGGCCTCCACGACGGGCTCGGCGACGGGCTCGGCCGGGGCCGCGACCGGGGCGGCCGGCTCCGGCTCCGCTTCCGCGACGGGCTCGGCCACGGGCTCCGCGACCGGTTCGACGACGGCCTCGGCGACCGGCTCGGGAGCGGTGGCCTTACGGGTCGCACGGCGACGCGTACGGCCCTTCGGCGCGGCCTCGACCGTCTCCGCGACCTCCACGGCCGGGGCCACGACCTCGGTGTCCGGCTCCAGCACCGTGTCGGCCGGCTCGGTCACCGGCTCGGCCTCCACGACCGGGGCCGCCGGGGCCTGCGCCGGGGCGGCCGCCCGCTCCGCACCCCGCGGGGCGCCCGCCGGAGCGGTCGCCTTACGGGTGGCACGGCGACGGTTGCGGCGCCCGCTCAGGCCCGCGGCCGCCTCGGCCTCGGCCGGGCTTCCGTACAGCTCCTCGTCCGGAACGAACTGCGGCTCCGGCAGGGCGCGCGGCGCGGCGGCCTCGGCGGCCACCTCGGCCTCGGTCTCGGTCTCGCCCTCGAACACGTCGGTGTCGACGGTCTCGACCGTCTCCAGCTCGTGCTCGTGCTCACCGCGGCCACGGCGCTTGGAACGCTTGCCGTTGCCACCGCCGCCGATCGCGGACGGGGTCTCCATGTGCACGATGACGCCGCGGCCGTTGCAGTGGACGCAGGTCTCGGAGAAGGACTCCAGCAGACCCTGGCCCACCCGCTTGCGGGTCATCTGCACCAGGCCCAGCGAGGTGACCTCGGCCACCTGGTGCTTGGTGCGGTCGCGGCCCAGGCACTCCAGCATGCGCCGCAGGACCAGGTCGCGGTTGGACTCCAGGACCATGTCGATGAAGTCGATGACGACGATGCCGCCGAGGTCGCGCAGCCGCAGCTGGCGCACGATCTCCTCGGCCGCCTCCAGGTTGTTCCTGGTGACGGTCTCTTCGAGGTTGCCGCCCTGACCGGTGAACTTGCCGGTGTTGACGTCGATGACGATCATCGCCTCGGTCTTGTCGATCACGAGGGAGCCGCCCGAGGGCAGCCACACCTTGCGGTCGAGCGCCTTGGCGAGCTGCTCGTCGATCCGGTACGTCGCGAAGACGTCGACCTCGGAGGTCCAGCGCGACAGCCGGTCGGCCAGGTCCGGGGCCACGTGGTTCACGTAGCCGTGGATGGTCTCCCAGGCGGTGTCGCCGCTGACGATGACCTTCGAGAAGTCCTCGTTGAAGATGTCGCGCACGACGCGGACGGTCATGTCCGGCTCGCCGTACAGCAGGCTCGGCGAAGAGGTCGTGATCTGCTTCGACTTCTTCTGGATGTCCTCCCACTGGGCCTGCAGACGCTCGACATCGCGGCGCAGCTCGTCCTCGCTCGCGCCCTCGGCGGCGGTGCGCACGATGACGCCCGCGTCCTCGGGGACGATCTTCTTGAGGATGGTCTTCAGGCGCGCGCGCTCGGTGTCGGGCAGCTTGCGGCTGATGCCGGTCATCGAGCCCTCGGGCACGTAGACCAGGTAGCGGCCCGGCAGAGACACCTGGCTGGTCAGGCGGGCGCCCTTGTGGCCGATCGGGTCCTTGGTGACCTGCACCAGGACCGACTGGCCGGACTTGAGGGCGGACTCGATGCGGCGCGGCCCGTTGGCCATGCCGAGCGCCTCGAAGTTGACCTCACCGGCGTACAGGACCGCGTTGCGGCCCTTGCCGATGTCGATGAAGGCGGCCTCCATCGACGGCAGCACGTTCTGGACCTTGCCCAGGTAGACGTTGCCGACGTACGAGGTGGCTTCTTCCTTGTTGACGTAGTGCTCGACGAGCACGTTGTCCTCGAGGACGCCGATCTGGGTGCGCTCGCCGGCCTGGCGGACGACCATGACGCGCTCGACGGCCTCGCGGCGGGCCAGGAACTCGGCCTCGGTGATGATCGGGACGCGGCGGCGGCCCTGCTCGCGGCCTTCGCGGCGGCGCTGCTTCTTGGCCTCCAGGCGGGTCGAGCCCTTGATGGACTGGACCTCGTCGGAGGAGGTGGACTCGCTGCGCTCGCGCGCCGGGCGCGGCTCACGGACCTTGACGACGGTACGGACACCGTCGTCGTCGCCCGCCTCGGCGTCGGAGCCGCTGTCACCGCTGCGGCGACGACGACGCCGGCGACGGCGGCTGGAGCTGGAACCGAGGGCCTCGTCGGCCTCCTCGTCCTCTTCCTCCTCCTGCTCGGCGGCCTCGGCCTCGGCTTCGGCCTCCTCGTCGGCGGACTCGTCGAGGTCGGCGGCCTCACCGCGACGGCGACGGCGGCCACCGCGACGGCGGCGGCGCGAGGGGCGCTCGCCCGACTCGTCGGCCTCGTCCTCGTCGAGCTCGGCGGCCTCGGCCTCCTGCTCCTCGTCGACGAGCTCTACGTCGGCCAGCGACACGGGACCGGACGGCGCGGCGGCGGCCACGGGCTCGGCGGCGCCACGACGGCGGCGACGGCGCCCGGCGGGCTGCGCGGCGGGGGCCGGGGCCTGGACCTCGGCCACGGTTTCGGCGTTGGCTTCGGGCTCCTCTTCCTCCTCCTCGGCCTCCTCCGCGCGCACGGCGGCGGCAGCGGCCGCGGCGGCCATGGCGGCGGTCTCGGGGGTCTGGAACATCGGCTCGGCGAAGACCGGGGCCTGGAAGACGGCCACGGCGGGACGCGCGGCGCGACGGCCGCCACGGGCCGGGGCGGCGGGCTCCTCTGCAGCGGCGGCGGCCGGCTGCGCGGGAGCGGCGGGCGCGGCCGGGGCGGTGGAGCGGGTGGCGCGGCGGCGGCCGCCGGGCGTCGGGGCCTCCACAGAGTGGGCGGGGGTCGGCGGGGGGGT
>NZ_JBHWBP010000094.1:0-24472 GCF_042735575.1 Streptomyces sp. NPDC059564
GGGCCGGAGCCACGCTTCTGGACGCCGGGCTTCAGGCCCCCGGCTTCGCGTAACTCCCGTAACCGGTCCAGTCCAGCACCACGCACGGTTCGTCGCCCAGCACCCAGGCGTCGTGCCCGGGCGCGATCTGGACGAAGTCACCGGGGCCGTACTCCAGGCCCTCGCCGTCGTCCATCACGACCTGGATGCGCCCGCTCACCACGTACCCGGTGTGGGCGGCCTCGCAGCTGTCGGTGCCCGCCAGCGGCTTGACGTGCTCGGACCACTTCCAGCCCGGCTCGAACACCCCGCGCCCGACGGGTCCGCCGTCGGTCTCCAGCAGGTCCAGCCTGCCCTTGCCGCCTTCGAACGGCCGTGTCTCGTCGGGGCTGTCGAAGCTCCTGCGCAGCAGTCCGGCCATGGCCCATCGCCTCCAGGGGGAGAAGCAGCCCCGAGTCCACTCCTCACTCTACGCCCGGGGCCCCTCACCCCCGCAGGGACCGGCCGAACCCCGAGGCCAGCGGCATCCGCAGGCCCAGAGGAGGAGGCGCCGCCAGCGCGTCCGTGACGGGCCGCGAGTACCGGCCCGACAGCATCGAGCCGAGGATGAAGTCCACCGCGAGCGCCACCACTTCCGCCTGGTGCTCGCGCAGCCCGTGGCCGTCGGAGTGCACCTCGAACCGGCAGGTAGAACGATTCGCCTTCTTGGCCCGCGACGCCAGCTGGAAGGAGGACTCCGGGTCGCTGCGCGCGTCGTTCGTGCCGTGCACGATCAGCACCTGTCGCCCCGCGAGGTGTTTCACCGGTTCAGGGGAGGCCTCGCGCGCGGATTCCGCCAGGCAAGGGGCCAGCGCCAGCACCGAGTTGACGGCCTCGTGGCCCGCCGCCCGCAGCGCCGCCCCGCCGCCCGCGCCGTGCCCGGCCAGGCACACCGGCACGTCCCCGTAGATCCGTACCGCCTCGTCCGCGGCCCACCGCGCGGCCTCCTCCCGGGAGCCCGCGCCGTGCGCCACGGTGTGGGCGACCAGCCCGCCCGCCCCGCCCGCCCGGGCCAGCGCCCGCGCGAGCGGACGTACCGGACCGGGGGAGAATCTGGACGCTCCGGGAAGCAGGAGCACCACACCATTGACCGTGCCGTCCGTCGTGCCGTTCGCGCCGGCCGCCCGCCCAAGGCGGGCCCCGCGCGCCGGCGGCGCATGCTGTGCCATGGCGGAACAGTCTCAGACTGACAGGTGTACGCCACCCGTCCGTACGGTCTCTGTTACATATCGACCCCGGTCGCCGTCCGGCGCTCTACGCGCGTAGGAGCTAGAGTGCCCAGATGACGAGCGAGACCCCCAACCTGCCCACCCCGGATCAGATCCGCCGCTCCCCGAAGGTGCTCCTGCACGACCACCTCGACGGTGGCCTGCGCCCCGGGACGATCATCGAGCTGGCCCGCGACGCTGGCTACGAGAACCTCCCCGAGACCGACGCCGACAAGCTGGGCATCTGGTTCCGGGAAGCCGCCGACTCCGGCTCCCTCCCGCGCTACCTGGAGACCTTCGCGCACACCTGCGCGGTCATGCAGACGAAGGAGGCCCTCTTCCGGGTCGCCGCCGAGTGCGCCGAGGACCTGGCCGAGGACGGCGTCGTGTACGCCGAGATCCGCTACGCCCCCGAGCAGCACCTGGAAGCCGGCCTGAGCCTCGAAGAGGTCGTCGAGGCGGTCAACGACGGCTTCCGCGAGGGCGAGCGCCGCGCGAAGGCCAACGGCCACCGCATCCGCGTCGGCGCGCTGCTGACGGCCATGCGGCACGCGGCCCGCGCGCTGGAGATCGCCGAGCTGGCCAACCGCTACCGCGACAACGGTGTGGTCGGGTTCGACATCGCCGGCGCCGAGGCCGGGTTCCCTCCCACCCGCCACCTCGACGCCTTCGAGTACCTCAAGCGCGAGAACAACCACTTCACGATCCACGCGGGCGAGGCCTTCGGCCTGCCGTCGATCTGGCAGGCCCTGCAGTGGTGCGGCGCCGACCGGCTCGGCCACGGCGTGAAGATCATCGACGACATCGAGGTCGCCGCCGACGGCACCGTGACGCTGGGCCGCCTGGCCTCGTACGTCCGGGACAAGCGCATCCCCCTGGAGATGTGCCCGACCTCGAACCTGCAGACCGCCGCGGCCGCCTCGTACGCCGAGCACCCCATCGGCCTGCTGCGCAAGCTGCACTTCCGCCTGACGGTCAACACCGACAACCGGCTGATGAGCGGCACCAGCATGAGCCGCGAGTTCGAGCACCTGGTCGACACCTTCGGCTATTCGCTCGACGACATGCAGTGGTTCACCGTCAATGCGATGAAGTCCGCGTTCATTCCTTTCGATGAACGACTGGCGATGATCAATGACGTGATCAAGCCGGGTTACGCCGAGCTGAAGTCCGAGTGGCTTTTCCGGCAGACCGCTTCGACCAGCGGAACTGTCTCGGCCTAGGCCATGGCCTGACGTAGGGAAAGCGCCCGGGAGTGCCAACTCCCGGGCGCTTTCTCGTATTGTCGGATGTTTGCGGTGGGGCGTTTGAAGTGACTAGCTTGCGGAGCCGCCCAATTCCCCGTCGCAAGGACAATCCTTCATGAAGCTGTCAGCTGCCAAGTCCCTCGGTCTCGCCGTCGTCGGAGCCGCCCTCGCCGCGGGCGCGGCCGGTACCGCCTCCGCCGCCGGGCTCCCGGCCGCCAACCTGACGGACGCCCTCGGCTCCGTCACGGGGGCCACCAGCTCGCTCACGAACCAGACCGCGCAGGGCCAGGAAGGCCAGGAGTCCTCCGACCCGACCAAGGCGGTCACCGGCCTGCTCGGCGGCCTGGCTCCGGCCGCCAGCACCCTGAACGGCCTCGGCGGCTGATCCACGCCCCGAATTTCGCACGTTCGCACGCGTGGCGCACGCCCCTTCGAAGAGGTGTGCGCCGCGTCGCGCGGTGTGCCACGATCACCACCAACTGCCCGCCGACGCACTGGGTATGAGGTTCGGTCATGCGCATCAAGGCACGGTTCACGGCCCCCGCGACGACGCTCGCGCTGCTCCCCGCCCTGCTCCTCGGGGCCGCCGGATGCAGCAGCGGAACGAGCGGTTCCGCGGGCGCTCCGGCGGGCGGCAAGTCCCCGGACCCCAAGGGATCCGCCGTCGCCCCCGCCCAGGGCGCCCCCGGCGTCCCGGCCGGCTCCGCCGCGCCCAAGGCCAAGGACGCCACCCTGGAGGCGGCCGCCCTCGCTCCGGGCGACCTGCCCGGCTACCAGGTCTCCGCGCAGGGCAAGAACCCCAACGCCCCGGACGGTCAGCCGCAGGCCGACAAGAAGGCCTGCCAGCCGCTCGCCGACATCATGGGCGACAAGCCCGACCCGGCCGCGCGCGAGACCGTCAACCGGGGCATCGGCTCCCAGAAGCAGGTCGGCCTCGCCGTCTCCGCCTCCGTCAGCTCCTACTCCGAGAGCGACGCCAAGCGGGTGCTCTCCCGGCTCCGCGACGCCGTCGCGGCCTGCGGCGCGGGCTTCACCGCCACCGTCGAGAAGCAGACCGGCAGCTACCGGGACGTGAAGGCGGCCCCGTACAAGACCGCGGGTGACGAGAGCGTCAGCTGGACCACGACCGCCGCCGCCGCGGGCGTCTCCGCGCAGGTCCACCTGGTCGTCGCCCGCGAGGGGGACCGGGTGGTGCGGCTGATGGCCCTCAACGTGGCCGCCGCCGAAAAGAAGGCGCTGGTCCCGCAGGAAGTCGCGGACAAGCAGCTGGAAAAGGTCAAGAGCGCGGGCTGAGCCCCGCTCGCGTACCGCTAGGGCCCGCCCCGAGCGGCATTTACCAGGCCGTCCGCGCCGATCCGGCGGAGGTGGTGTGCCTCTCGTTCGGCATCAGCAGCCACAGCGCGAGATAGATCAGGAACTGCGGGCCGGGCAGCAGGCACGAGACCAGGAAGATGATGCGCATCGTCCGCGCCTTCATTCCGAAGCGGGCCGCGAGCCCGGCGCAGACGCCGCCGATCATCCGTCCGTCACGGGGTCGGGTCAGCGCGCTCATGGTGTTCTCCTTCGTAGGCGAATCGCGCTTCTTCGATTCGTTCCGCGCGATGCCTCAATATTCGCGCGGTACCGCCGACAGGACCTCGGTCCAGGGGCCGAGCCCGACCCTGGAAATCCTCGGGGTGGACCCCTGAGTTCCCCGCGAGCGCCGCACCCGGGCCCGCAGTGCCGGGACGACGGCGAGGTGGACGAGGACCACCCCGAGGGTGTTCAGCAACAGCGAGTCCACGTCCACGACCTGGCCCGGGACCGCCGTCTGGAGCATCTCGATGCTCAGGGAGATCAGCACGGCCGCGGCCGCCGTACGGGCCAGCGAGGCCCACGCGCCCAGCGACGAGGACGTCAGCCGGCCGCCGGCCAGCGGCAGCAGCACCCCCAGCGGGGCCAGCAGCGCCACCGCCTCGCCGATCCGGTGCGCGGCCTCCAGCGGCCCGTACGCGAGATCGGTGCGGATGCCCTCCAGGAAGTCCAGGTTCGCCGCCGCCGCCCAGGGGACGTCCAGCGGGCGCAGGGTGAGCCATCCGACGAGGACCAGATGAGCGGCCAGCAGGGCCCCGCTCAGGAGGCGGAGCCGGAGCGGGAGCTGTGTGGCGGTGGCGGCGCTGCCGCTGCCCTCATGACGGTGCACACCAGCGAGGACGCAGCCCCCGGCGGCACCGGTTCCGCTCCGGCGGGGTGACCCGCCTCGCTGATCGCGCACCGGGACGTACCGTCGCGAATCGCCGCCGTCAGCCGGTGGCGAGGAGGACGGCCAGGAGGACCGCGCCGAGGACGGCGGGCGCGATGATCTCGTAGGCCCACCTCACGGTGACGGCGCCCTGCGCGCCGGGCCGCCCGGCCCCGCGCTCGGCGAGCTCGCGCAGCTCGTCCACGACCTGGTCGGCGGCGGCCCGCTCGGGCCCGGCGGTGGTGGCGGCCGCGGCGTCGTCCTGCCGGCTGAGCCTGCGGTTCACCTTCTTCCGCTCGCGCAGCGACACCGGCACCGACCAGAGCTGGTACTTCGACCCCTCCGCCAGCACCTCCGCCGAATACCCGGCGCGCACCGCGTCCACGGCGCCCCAGGGCAGCACGATCACCCGGAACGGATTGCGCACCCGCATCCGGTCGTCGTTGGCGTAGACGGCCGGCCGCACGGTGAACGCGACGGTCAGCGGCACCGTGAGCAGGGCGATGGCGAGCCCGACCCAGCGGGTGGTGCCCTCGCCCCGTACGACGGCGTCCCCGCACAGCCACGCGATCACGGCCAGCAGCAGAACCCCGGTGACGACGGCCATCGGGGAGCGGTAGACGCGGTCGGCGTAGAGCGGCTCGTGCGGGGAGGGCGTAGTCATGTGGCCGATTCTGCCGTACGCCTCCGCCGACGGCCCGGGCGCACCGATGGCGGATGTCACGCCCAGATGTGCAGGAGGGGGGTGACAGGTCGCTACGCGCGTAGATATGCTCATGTGGTGACCATGCCCACCACCCTCACCGCATTCGCTGACGTGACGACGTCCGACAGCGCGCTGCGCCGCTTCCTGCACGGGCTGCCCGGCGTAGACGCAGTCGGCCTGGAGGCCCGCGCGGCCTCCCTCGCCACCCGCTCGATCAAGACGACGGCCAAGGCGTTCGCCATCGACCTGGCCATCTCGATGATCGACCTGACGACGCTCGAGGGTGCGGACACCCCGGGCAAGGTCCGGGCGCTCTCCGCCAAGGCCGTCCACCCCGACCCGACCGACCGCGGCACTCCCATGACCGCCGCCGTCTGCGTCTACCCCGACATGGTGGCCACGGCCAAGGCCGCGCTGAACGGAGCCGACGTCAAGGTCGCCTCCGTCGCCACCGCCTTCCCGGCCGGCCGCGCCGCGCTGCCCGTCAAGCTCGCCGACACCCGTGACGCCGTCGCCGCCGGCGCCGACGAGATCGACATGGTCATCGACCGTGGCGCCTTCCTCGCCGGCCGCTACCTGGACACGTACGAGCTGATCAAGGCCGTCAAGGAGGCCTGCGTCCGCCCCGACGGCAGCGCCGCCCGCCTCAAGGTCATCTTCGAGACCGGCGAGCTGTCGACGTACGACAACATCCGCCGCGCCTCCTGGATCGGCATGCTCGCGGGCGCCGACTTCATCAAGACCTCCACCGGCAAGGTCGGCGTCAACGCCACCCCCGCCAACACGCTCCTGATGCTCGAAGCCGTCCGCGACTTCAAGGCGCAGACTGGAATCCAGATCGGCGTGAAGCCGGCCGGCGGCATCCGGACGACCAAGGACGCGCTCAAGTTCCTCGTCCTGGTCAACGAGACCGTGGGCGAGGACTGGCTGACCAACCACTGGTTCCGGTTCGGCGCCTCCAGCCTGCTGAACGACCTGCTCATGCAGCGCCAGAAGCTGAGCACCGGGCGTTACTCCGGTCCCGACTACGTGACGGTGGACTGATCACCATGGCTTCCCTTTTCGAGTACGCACCGGCTCCCGAGTCCCGCTCGGTCGTCGACATCGCCCCCTCCTACGGGCTCTTCATCGACGGCGAGTTCACCGACGCCGCCGACGGCAAGGTCTTCAAGACCGTCTCGCCGTCGTCCGAGGAAGTCCTCTCCGAGGTCGCCCAGGCCGGCGCCGCCGATGTCGACCGCGCCGTGAAGGCCGCCCGCAAGGCCTTCGAGAAGTGGTCCGCGCTGCCCGGTTCCGAGCGCGCCAAGTACCTCTTCCGCATCGCCCGGATCATCCAGGAGCGCAGCCGCGAGCTGGCCGTCCTGGAGACCCTGGACAACGGCAAGCCGATCCGGGAGACCCGCGACGCGGACCTCCCGCTCGTCGCCGCGCACTTCTTCTACTACGCGGGCTGGGCCGACAAGCTCGACCACGCGGGCTACGGCGCGAACCCGCGCCCGCTCGGCGTGGCCGGCCAGGTCATCCCGTGGAACTTCCCCCTCCTCATGCTCGCGTGGAAGATCGCCCCGGCGCTCGCCACCGGCAACACCGTCGTCCTCAAGCCGGCGGAGACCACCCCGCTCTCGGCCCTCTTCTTCGCGGACATCTGCCGCCAGGCGGGCCTGCCCAAGGGCGTCGTCAACATCCTCACCGGGTACGGGGACGCGGGCGCGGCCCTCGTCGAGCACCCGGACGTCAACAAGGTCGCCTTCACCGGCTCGACCGCGGTCGGCAAGGCCATCGCCCGCCAGATCGCCGGCACCGACAAGAAGGTCACCCTGGAGCTGGGCGGCAAGGGCGCCAACATCGTCTTCGACGACGCCCCCATCGACCAGGCCGTCGAGGGCATCGTCACCGGCATCTTCTTCAACCAGGGCCAGGTCTGCTGCGCGGGCTCGCGCCTGCTGGTCCAGGAGTCGATCCACGACGAGCTGCTCGACTCGCTGAAGCGGCGGCTCTCCACCCTGCGCCTCGGCGACCCGCTCGACAAGAACACCGACATCGGCGCGATCAACTCCGCCGCGCAGCTCGCCCGGATCACCGCGCTCGCGGAGACCGGCGAGGCCGAGGGCGCCGAGCGCTGGTCCCCGGCGTGCGAGCTGCCGTCCTCCGGCTACTGGTTCGCCCCGACGCTCTTCACGAACGTCACCCAGGCGCACACCGTCGCCCGCGACGAGATCTTCGGCCCGGTGCTGTCCGTGCTGACGTTCCGCACCCCGGACGAGGCCGTGGCCAAGGCCAACAACACCCAGTACGGCCTGTCCGCCGGCATCTGGACGGAGAAGGGCTCGCGCATCCTCGCGGTCGCGGGCAAGCTCCGCGCCGGCGTCGTCTGGGCCAACACGTTCAACAAGTTCGACCCGACCTCGCCCTTCGGCGGCTACAAGGAGTCGGGCTTCGGCCGCGAGGGCGGCCGCCACGGCCTGGAGGGCTACCTCGATGTCTGAGTCTTCTGTGACCCGTCTGAACGTCTTCAAGACCTACAAGCTGTACGTCGGGGGCAAGTTCCCCCGCTCCGAGAGCGGCCGGGTGTACGAGGTGAGCGACTCGAAGGGCAAGTGGCTGGCGAACGCCCCCCTCGCCTCCCGCAAGGACGCCCGTGACGCGGTCGTCGCGGCCCGCAAGGCCTTCGGCGGCTGGTCGGGCGCGACCGCGTACAACCGCGGCCAGATCCTCTACCGCGTCGCCGAGATGCTGGAGGGCCGCCGCGAGCAGTTCGTCCGCGAGGTCGGCGAGGCCGAGGGCCTGTCCAAGTCCAAGGCGGCGGCGGTCGTCGACGCGGCCATCGACCGCTGGGTCTGGTACGCGGGCTGGACCGACAAGATCGGCCAGATCACGGGCGGGGCCAACCCGGTCGCGGGCCCGTACTTCAACCTCTCCACCCCGGAGCCGACCGGTGTCGTCACCGTCGTCGCCCCGCAGGACTCGTCCTTCCTGGGCCTGATCTCGGTGATCGCCCCCGTCATCGCGACGGGCAACACCGCGGTCGTGATCACGTCGGAGAAGTTCCCGCTCCCCGCCCTGTCCCTGGGCGAGGTGCTGGCCACCTCCGACCTGCCCGGCGGCGTGGTCAACATCCTGTCCGGCAAGGCCGCCGAGATGGGCCCGCACCTGGCGTCCCACCAGGACGTCAACGCGATCGACCTGGCCGGCGCGGACGCGTCCCTGGCCAAGGAGCTGGAGATCGCCGCGGCCGACAACCTCAAGCGCGTCCTGCGTCCACAGCCTGTGGACGACTGGACGGCCGACCCGGGCACGCACCGCATGACGGCGTTCCTGGAGACCAAGACGGTCTGGCACCCCACGGGTTCGCTCGGCGCGGGCGGCTCCTCGTACTAGACGGGCCCCCACCGGAACCGGCCCCGGCAGCGTCCCCCGCGCTGTCGGGGCCTTCCCGTACCCTCCGCGCCCCTACTTGGGGAGCACGGGCCCCAGCAGTGAGGTCACGGCCGCGCCGGGCAGCTCGCCCACGGAGGAACCCCTGGTCAGGCTCCCGGTGACCATGCCCGTACCGACGGCCGGGAAGTCCGCGACCTTGGTGGCCACCCCGTTGTCGAGGGGGTCCACGCCGGTGTTCGCGAGCGGGTTCACCTTGAGGTTCGCGATCGGGTCGGTCACCCCCGCCAGGGCCGCCGGAACGTCGAGCTCACCGGCCTGCGCCCCACCGGCCGCCATGGCCAGGGCCGCACCGGCCATCGAGAGACCCAGCCCCGCGGCCCGAAGCCGCTTGACCGGAGGGGTGGAGGCTGCGTGACGTGCCATGGGGTTCCCGCCTGTGGTCGTAGTCGCGTGCGCACACAGGGTAGTCGAGAGGGGTTCCCGGATTCCAACCGACAGCGTGAGGGTGTGAGGGTTGTCGCAGGCGCCGTCGGCGGTGTGTTGATACTCGCGGTCATGCCTCAGACTGGTGACCCGTGAGCTGTTCATCTCCCCTTCCCACGCGCGTCGTCCTGCTGACCGGTCCCTCGGGATCCGGCAAGTCCTCGCTCGCGGCCCGCTCGGGCCTGCCCGTACTGCGCCTGGACGACTTCTACAAGGAGGGGACGGACCCGACCCTCCCGCTGGTCGAGGGCAGCTCGGACATCGACTGGGACTCACCGCGGTCGTGGGACGCGGACACCGCCGTCGCGGCCATCGTGGAACTCTGCGCGACCGGTCGTACCGAGGTCCCCGAGTACTCCATCGCCACGTCCTCGCGGACCGGCACCGAGACCCTGGACATCTCCCGCACACCGCTGTTCATCGCGGAGGGGATCTTCGCCGCCGACATCGCGGCGCGCTGCCAGGAACTGGGGCTCCTCGCGGACGCGCTCTGCCTGCGCGGGCGCCCCTCGACCACCTTCCGGCGCCGGCTGGCCCGTGACCTGCGTGAGGGCCGCAAGTCGCTGCCGTTCCTGCTGCGCCGGGGATGGCGCCTGATGCGGGCCGAGCGGGGCATCGTCGCCCGCCACACCGCCCTGGGCGCCCACGCCTGCGGCCGTGACGAAGCCCTCGGCCGCCTGGCCGCCGCCGCGGCCGGCCGCCACCGCACCTCCCCGACCCCGGCCTGACCACAGCCGGCCGGACCCCGGAGAAATGAAAAGGCGGGATCATGCGGACCCCCGGCCGCCTGATCCCGCCTCTTCTCCCCCATGGCCTCCGTCCCACCCCCGTAGGACGGACCCCCCGGCCCCATGGTCTTCGTTACGCGACGAGCTCCCCGAAGGACTCCGCCTCGTCACGGCCGAAGCTCAGCACCTCGTCGTCCCGCAGCCGCCGCAGCGACCGCCAGATGCTCGACTTCACGGTGCCGACGCTGATGCCCAGGATCTCCGCGATCTCCGGGTCCGTACGGCCCTCGTAGTAGCGCAGCACCAGCATCGTGCGCTGCGGCTCAGGGATGCGGGCCAGCGCCTGCCACAGCACCGCGCGCAGCTCCGTACCCCGCATCGAGTCCGTGTCCGAGGCCGTCTCCGGCAGTTCCTCGGTCGGGTACTCGTTCAGCTTCCGCCGACGCCACGCGCTGATGTGCAGGTTCGTCATCGTGCGCCGCAGGTACCCGCCGACCGCCGCCTTGTCGCTGATCCGGTCCCAGGCGCGGTACGTGGAGAACAGCGCGCTCTGGAGCAGGTCCTCGGCCTCGTGGCGGTCGCCGGTGAGGTGGAAGGCCGTCGCGTACAGCGCGGCCCGCCGCTCCTGGACGTACGCCGTGAACTCCGCCTCCGAGGCGGAGGACGGGGTGCGCGGTGCGGGAACCGCCTGGTACTGGTTCGCGTCAATGGCTGTGACGTGTGCCGGCCGCGGACGGGCGACCGCCACCGTACGGACACCCGCCCGGCGGTTCACATCGTGCAGCCGCGTGACAACCGCGCTGGTCGTGGTGCTGTGCAGCGTGTTCATCTCGCGCCCCCCGTCGTGGAGTCTGCTTCGGTCCGTCGGTTCGATGACAAAAGACTGCCCGCCCGACATAACCGGGCTGTCCTGCGACTGTCACAGGCCTGTCACAGCCACCCGCGAGCGGATCCGCGCGGCACGACGGTCGAACTCCCGACGGCCGATGGGACAGAATGAGCGCGTGCCTTTCCTGTTGCTGATCGAGGACGACGACGCCATCCGCACGGCCCTCGAACTTTCCCTGTCACGCCAGGGCCACCGTGTGGCCACCGCGGCGACGGGCGAGGACGGCCTGAAACTGCTGCGCGAGCAGCGGCCGGACCTGATCGTGCTGGATGTGATGCTGCCCGGGATCGACGGCTTCGAGGTGTGCCGGCGGATCCGCCGCACCGACCAGCTGCCGATCATCCTGCTCACTGCCCGCAGTGACGACATCGATGTCGTCGTGGGTCTGGAGTCGGGTGCCGACGACTACGTGGTCAAACCCGTCCAGGGCCGGGTGCTCGACGCCCGGATCCGGGCGGTGCTGCGCCGCGGCGAGCGCGAGGCGACCGACTCCGCCGTGTTCGGGTCCCTGGTCATCGACCGGGCCGCGATGACGGTCACGAAGAACGGCGAGGACCTCCAGCTGACCCCGACCGAGCTGCGGCTGCTGCTGGAGCTCAGCCGCCGGCCCGGCCAGGCGCTGTCCCGCCAGCAGTTGCTGCGCCTGGTCTGGGAGCACGACTACCTCGGTGACTCGCGGCTCGTCGACGCCTGCGTGCAGCGGCTGCGCGCGAAGGTCGAGGAAGTGCCGTCCTCGCCGACGCTGATCCGTACCGTCCGGGGCGTCGGCTACCGGCTGGACTCCCCGCAGTGATCAGAGCCCTGTTCGCGGGCCGGCGCTGGACCAGCCTGCGGTTGCGGCTGCTCGTGGTGTTCGCGCTGGTCGCGCTGACGGCCGCGGTCTCCGCGTCCGGGATCGCGTACTGGCTCAACCGCGAGGCGGTGCTCACCCGTACCCAGGACGCGGCGCTCGGGGACTTCCGCCAGGAGATGCAGAACCGGGCGGCGGCGCTGCCCGCCGACCCGACGGCCGAGGAGATGCAGCGCACCGCCGAGCTGATGGCGGGCAGCAGCCCCGGGTACAGCGTGCTGCTGGTGCACGAACGCAAGGACGGCCGCAAGGTGTTCGGCGCGGCGGGGGCGGACTCCTTCGGGCTGGACGACGTACCGAATTCCCTCCAGCACGCGGTGAACGACCGGCAGAAGACGACGGCCGCCAACGACGCCGAGTACCACATGTACTGGCAGCGGACGAAGCCGAACGGGAACCCGTACCTGGTCGGCGGCACGCGGATCGTGGGCGGCGGGCCGACCGGCTACATGTACAAGTCGCTGGCCACGGAACGGGACGACCTCAACGCCCTGGGCTGGTCGCTGACCATCGCGACGGGTCTGGCGCTGCTCGGCTCGGCGCTGCTCGCGCAGGCGGCGGCGCGGACCGTGCTCAAGCCCGTACAGCGGCTCGGGGACGCGGCGCGGCGGCTCGGCGAGGGGGAGCTGGACCACCGGCTGGAGGTGTCGGGCACCGACGAACTCGCCGACCTGGCGCACACCTTCAACAAGACGGCGGAGGCGCTGGAGAAGAAGGTCGACGACATGAGCGCCCGCGAGGAGGCGAGCCGGCGGTTCGTGGCGGACATGTCGCACGAACTGCGCACGCCGCTGACGGCGTTGACGGCGGTGGCCGAGGTGCTGGAGGAGGAGGTCGACGACCTCGATCCGATGATCGCACCGGCGGTGGGGCTGGTCGTGAGCGAGACGCGGCGGCTGAACGACCTGGTGGAGAACCTGATGGAGGTCACCCGCTTCGACGCGGGGACGGCCCGGCTGGTACTGGACGACGTGAACGTCGCCGACCAGGTCACGGCGTGCATCGACGCCCGGGCCTGGCTCGACGCGGTCGAACTCGACGCCGGGCGCGGGATCGTGGCGCGGCTCGACCCGCGGCGGCTCGACGTGATCCTGGCCAACCTGATCGGCAACGCCCTCAAGCACGGCGGCTCGCCGGTGCGGGTGTCGGTGGCCGTGGAGGGGGAGTGGCTGGTGATCGCGGTCAAGGACAACGGGCCGGGCATCCCCGAGGAGGTGCTGCCGCACGTCTTCGACCGCTTCTACAAGGCGAGCGCGTCCCGGCCGAAGTCGGACGGCAGCGGGCTGGGCCTGTCGATCGCCCGGGAGAACGCGCACATCCACGGCGGTGAGATCACGGCCGCGAACGGGGCGGGCGGCGGGGCCGTGTTCACCCTGCGGCTGCCGATGGACGTGGGGAAGGTGATCGCGGGTGACGTGGACGCGTAGGGCTCCGCTGGTGCTGGTGGGGCTGGCGGGGGTGCTCGTGCTGTCCGGGTGCGGGATCCGGGCGACGACCGTGCCGGTGGACGTGGGCGCGGCGCCGTCGCGGGTGTCCTGCGACACCCCGGGGCAGCCGGCCGGGGAGAGCGGGGTGCAGGGGTTCCGGGCCACGGTGGAACTGGTGTGCGGATCGCAGCTGGTGGGCGTGGAACGGGTGGTGCCGGTGCCCGAGAAGCGGGTCGGACGCGATCCCGTGGTGCTGGTGGTGCAGGCGCTGCTGGAGGCGCTGGAGAGGGCCCCCTCGGGGGAGGAGCGGGACGCGGGCTTCACGACCGCGGTCCCGGACGGGCTGACGGCCGCCCCGGCCCGGGCGGGCGACCCGGCGGGCACGGTGCGGCTCAGCCGCAAGCCGGAGGACCTGCCGCCGGTGGCGCTGGCGCAGGTGGTGTGCACGCTGGCGGCGAGCGACGCGGTGTCGGCGGGGCCGGGGCCGGTGGTACTGGGCGGCCCGGACGCGGATCCGCCGCGGGCGTGGGAGTGCACGGAGACGGTCCGCTCCCGCCCGGAATCGGTCCCGACCCTGGGCGAACTGGCCCGGCCTTCGGCCTCGCCGTCGGGCGGCTGAGGCCCGGGCCCGCTCTTTCCCCCTCGACCCCGCCCCGGCTCGGCGCCTGCCCACCCGCCTCCCCATCCGCGGGCGGGGGGTGGTGCGGCGGCGGGGTCCCGGCCGGTCGGCATCGGGAGGGGCTGGGGGTTTCCCGCCAGTCCATCGTCCTTCCGTGCCGTGCCGGCCCGTCAAGGGCGCTCCTTCGTCGCGTCGCTTCGCGATCGCCTCCGGCGACCCTTGACCGACCGGCCCGTCCCGGAAAGACTAAAGACTGGCGGGAAGCCCCCAGAAGGACGGTCACGGGGGACGAGCAGCAGGAGCGGCCGCATCAGCGAAGCGGCGGGCCGTCTGCGGCCAGGTACGCCCGACCGCCGGGCCGATATGCGGCCGGGAGCGGCCTACCCGCACGAAATGACGACCAGAGCGCCCTGCGGAGCACCCGGCGCGCCAGATCGCTACGCGCTTGCGCATGGTTTGGCGTCCGGCGGCCGTCCGTGGCTGATCGCGGTCAGTTCGGTGGCCATCGTTGGTTCAGGCAGGCTTCCAAGGCATTGATGTAGTCGGCGGACACGATGTTTCCCACCGCGGTGGTGAATTCGAGACCGGACGGGTCGCGGATGTAGGCCAGCCGCACCCACTGCTCGGCTCCGCTGTCGGAGACGTTCTCGATGACCACGGCCATCAGCTCACCTTCGGTACCGGACGCGATGTCGCGGACACGGCGGTGGAGGAGGCGGTGGGGGACGTACTCGTACTGCTCACTCATCGGATGCCCCCTCGAAGGTGTCGAGGAACCGCTCCCAACCGACCCGCGCACGGTCGAGGAGGCCCTGGCTGAGGTTGTCGAGGGCCTTCGCCCTCGACGGCGAGTCGTCGGGATCGAGCAGACCGGTTGATGTCGTCTCGTGTTGTGCTGTCGCCATGCCGCATCCCTCGCGTTGTCTGCCGGACGGGTTGATGCTCTCGTCAGCCAGCGAGGGACTACAGGGACGCAACGTCCCACTTTTGCGTTCTTAGTCAGTGATGCCCAGGAACTCCGCCAGCTGCCGCACGCCTGGGGTGTGGTGCGGGCCCGCCCACAAATCCGACACGATGGCCACAGCCAAGGTGTGGTGACGCAGCCACGCCGGGGCCACCTTCCGCAGTCTTTCGAGCGCCTTGACGGCTCCGGCGGCGTCTCCCAAGTCCGTGTGGGCGCGGGCCAGATCCAAGAGCAGCCACGTACGCCACGAGGGAGGGGTGTCCTTGCTGAGCCTTATTCCTCTGGCTAGTGTCAGGGCTTCCTCCGGCCGCTCGTGCTGGACGGCGAGGCGTACGCGCTCAATGCGTACGGAGGATCGGCTGAAGACCGAGACCAGCTTGCTGTCGGTCGGAGGAGGCAATGTGGCCAGACGGCCTGCCGCCTTCTCTGCGGTGACCATCATGTCGTTGGCGGTCTCGTAGTCGTCGCTCCGCGCGTACGAGGTCGCTGCGGACATCAGCAGTCCGCCCCATACGCGGACACCCTCCGACGTACTGCTGTGTTCCCGCTCCACAGCGTCCGCGGCATGGACGGCCAGGTTCCGCGCGTCGTCCAGGCGGGCTTGGCGTTGGTAGGCCCACGCCACGGAGTTCGACAACATCGGGGCCAGTAGCGGGTCCGATGAGTCCCCGGCGGCAGCGTAGGCGCGCTCCAGAGCCGACAGTGCGAGATCGGTTTTTCCCAGACGGATGGCCAGGTGCCCGCCCAGTTGCAGAGCCTTACCGAGGGCGGCTTGCCCGGCTGCCCGCTGGTCGGCGTTGCCGACGGCTGCCAGGAGGCGGGCGTCGGCGATGATGCCGGGGAGCAAGTCCATGAGACGACCGAAGTCCGCCGAGTGGTACAGGGTCCATCCGGCCGCCAGTTCGGCCCGCAGGAGGGGGAGCGACAGGCGCTCGACACCCGTGGGTTCTACAGGAGGAGCGAACAATGGCGGCATGATCGCGCGCCGGACGGCCACGAGTGCTGGGGAATCGGCCTCACCGTTCGACGGCACGCCAGGCGGATCGCCCAGCAGACTCGTCAGTTCGACGCCCAGCCCCTTGGACAAGGCGTGGAGCGTGGGCAGTCGCGCGCTGTGCTTGCGCTTCTGTTCCAGTTTGCGTACGACGTCCACGGACACGCCGGACCGCTCCGCCAACCCTTCTTGCGTGAGATCGGCGAAACGACGAAGCCGACTCAGCCGGTCGCCCAAGTGCTCAGAGGCCATACCGCAAAGCTACGCCGTAGGTGATGCAGGCCGTCGGCTGTTGTTGCCGATAGTTCCTGATGGTCAGTGAGCAAGGGCGGCGAGGACGGTTGCCTCCTTGGACGGGGCGATGCCGTGCTCGGCAGCCCGGGGATGCTCCACGGGGCGCCCGTCGGCCTTCAGCCATTCCCAGGTGTCGCTGATGGTCGTGGTCAACGGCCGACAGGTCAGTCCGGCCGCCACGGCGCGCGACGCGTCCACGGACCACACCCCGGAGGCCGTGCGCCACAGCGGCATCTCGGTCCACTGGCGGACGCCGTGTTCCTCCAGCACGGCCGGATCAGCCCAGACGACATGTCCGGCGCCGCCGGTGACAGCGAGGCAATGGGCGAGGAACTCCCCGATGGAGAGCGGATCCGGATGGGCGACGTTGAACGCCTCGCCGCCGTCCTGAGCGGCTTGGTCCAGGGCGAACGCGGCCACGTCGCGCACGTCCACGGGCTGGATCGGACGAAGGGAGGGAGCGGCGGCGAGGATCGCTCCCCCACGCTCGGCCCGCCGCAGCCACCACGGCAATCGCCCCACGTACTCGCCGGGCCCCAGAATCACCCCAGGACGGAGGACCACTGCCGCGCGACCGAACGTCTGACAGATGGCCTTCTCGGCCCCGGCCTTCTGGAAGCCGTACTTCGTGGGGGACCCGTCCGGACCGGTGTGCCCGAACGACTCGTCAGCATCGGCCGGGGCATCGAGCAGGGGCGAGTCCTCCGTCAGGGGCTCGTGCGGCCACCCTTGGTAGACGGACACGGTGGAGACGTGCACCCAGCGCTCGACCGCGGGACGCAGCGCCTCGGCGGCCGTCAGCACGGTGCGGGGGGACATCTCCCCGGACGAGGTGTCGATGACGGCGTCCCATGGACCCGACTGGGCCAGCCGCTTCAGATCGGTGCCGCTGGTCCGGTCTCCCCGGACCGTCTCGATGCCCTCGGGCACAGCACCGGAGCGGCCCCGGTTGAACGCAGTCACGTCCCAACCGCGAGCGAGCGCACCCTCGATCACCGCTCTGCCGAGGAACCAGCCGCCACCGAGTACCAGGAGTCGCATGCCGCTGACCCTGCCACGAACACGTTTGACGGCACCACCGGCCATCGCGTCTGTGAGACTGTCCGAGACTTGAAGGAGCATGCATGAGCGAGGGGTTCGGCCTGGTCGTGCGCTTTTCGCTGCGCGACCAGGCATCCGCGAAGGCATTCGACGAGCTGTGCGCGGCCACCCTGGAGGGCATCAAGACGGCGGAGCCGGGCACGCTGGCCTACGTGGTGCACGTACCGGTCGGCGAGCCCCTGGTCCGCGTGTTCTACGAGCTGTACGCGGACCGTGCGGCGTTCGAGGTCCACGAGACGCAGCCGCACACCCGGCACTTCCTCGCCCAGCGGGAGCAGTACCTTGCCGATGTCGAGGTTACGTTCCTTGACGTGATCGGCGGGAAGGGATCTGTCGACAAGACCGTTTGAGAGGGCCTGGATGACTCAGTCAGTGCGCGTCGGTATCGAGCAGCTCGACGGACCGGCTGCGGTGTTGGCCGAGGGGGCTTTTCGATCGGTCTATGCCGAGGTGTTCGCCGCACCGCCCTATGGGGAGACGGAGGTGGGCGTGGCGGCTGCCTTCCGGCATTTTCGGGCCCAGACCCGCAAGAGCACGTTCCGGGGGGTTCTGGCGACGGCTGATGACGGTGAGCCGGTCGGTATGGCGTACGGCTTCACCCTCGGCCCGGAGGCGGTGTGGTGGGACCAGCTCACGGAACCGGTGCCTGAGGACATGCGGCGCGAGGACGGCCGGCGAACCTTCGGCCTGATCGAACTGGCCGTGCGCGCCGCCTGGCGTCGACAGGGCGTCGCCCGCCGCCTGCACGAGAGTCTGCTCGCCGCCGTCGACGCCGAACGGGTCCTGCTCAACGTCCACCCGGACAGCCGGGCGGCCGTGGCCGGGTATCGCGCATGGGGCTACCGCAAGGTGGGTGATGCACACCCCTGGGCCGGGGCGCCCCTGTACGACGTGATGCTGCTCGACCTCGGCTGAACACCCACAGACGGCCGGCAGGCGCCCTGTCATGAGAAGCACGTGGCGATCTGGCGCGTCCGGAGGCTTCCTGGGCTGATCTGGTCGTCGTCAGGTGCGGGTAGCCGCCCCCCTGGCTCGGGATCGCGGACTCTGAGGCCCGGATGTGCGGCGGGCCGGGGCCCGGTCCCTCGACTGGTCTCTGATACGGCCGCTCCTCGATCGTTCTGCCCGGCCCGTTCTTTTGGGGGTTTCCCGGCAGTCTTCGTTTTTCCGGGGCGGGACGGGCTGTCAAGGGTCGCCGAAGGCGATCGCGAAGCGACGCGAACGAAGTGAGCGCCCTTGACTGACCGGCACGAACCGGAAGGACGATGAGACTGACGGGAAACCACCAAAAGCTTCTCTGAGACGGGCCAGGGGGATGCGGCTCCCCCCGACCCCCCGCCCCCGCAATGCCGACGGCCCCCTCAGGGGGAGCTGAGGGGGCCGTCGGGGTGGGGGCTGGGCGGGGTTACAGGCCCATCGCCGCCGAGAGGTCCTTCTTGATGGTGTCCAGGATTTCCTGGCCCCGGGTGCGGGCCGGGGTGAGGTCGGAGGCTTCCGGGACCGGGACCACCACCTCCAGGTAGCACTTGAGCTTCGGCTCCGTGCCCGACGGGCGGACGATGACGCGGGCCTTGTGGTCGCCGTCCAGGTGGTAGCGCAGGCCGTCCGTGGGCGGGAGGGCGGCCGAGCCGACGGACAGGTCCTCCGCCGAGACGACCCGGAGGCCCGCCAGGGACGTCGGCGGCTCCGCGCGGAGGGCGGCCATCGCCGAGGCGATCACCGAGAGGTCCGACACGCGGACCGAGAGCTGGTCGGTGGCGTGCAGGCCGTGGGCCATCGCCAGGTCGTCCAGCAGGTCGGTCAGGGTGCGGCCCTGCTCCTTGAGGACCGAGGCCAGCTCCGCCACCAGCAGGGCGGCCGTGACGCCGTCCTTGTCGCGGACGCCCTCGGGGTCCACGCAGTAGCCGAGCGCCTCCTCGTAGCCGTAGCGCAGGCCCTCGACCCGGGAGATCCACTTGAAGCCGGTGAGGGTCTCCTCGTACGGCAGGCCCGCGGCCTCCGCGATCCGGCCCAGGAGGCTGGACGAGACGATCGACTCCGCGAAGGTGCCCTGGGCGCCCTTGTGGACCAGGTGGGCCGCCAGCAGCGCCCCGACCTCGTCGCCGCGCAGCATCCGCCAGCCGCCGTTCCCGTCCGGGACGGCCACCGCGCAGCGGTCGGCGTCCGGGTCGTTGGCGATGACGATGTCCGGGTTCACCTCGGCGGCCTTCGCGAATGACAGGTCCATCGCGCCCGGCTCCTCCGGGTTGGGGAAGGCGACCGTCGGGAAGGCCGGGTCCGGCTCCGCCTGCTCGGCGACCAGCACCGGGGTGGGGAAGCCGTGCCGGGCGAAGGCGGCCAGGACGACGTCCTTGCCGACGCCGTGCATGGCCGTGTAGACGGTCCGCACGCCGCGCGGGGACCCGGGGGTCAGGACGGCGTCCGTGCGCGCCAGGTAGGCCTCCAGGACCTCGTCGCCGAGGTCCTGCCAGCCGGACGCGGGGCGCGGGACGGAGGCGAGCGAGGAGATCGCGTCGATCTCCGCCGCGATCTGCGCGTCCGCCGGGGAGACGATCTGCGAGCCGTCGCCGAGGTAGACCTTGTAGCCGTTGTCCCGCGGAGGGTTGTGGCTCGCGGTCACCTCGACGCCGGCGACGGCGCCCAGGTGCCTTATGGCGTACGCGAGGACGGGCGTCGGCAGCGGCCGGGGCAGGACGGCCGCGCGCAGTCCGGCGCCGAGCATCACGGCGGCGGTGTCGCGGGCGAAGTCCGCCGACTTGTAGCGCGCGTCGTAGCCGACGACGACCAGGCCGCCGTCGTGGCCCTGGGCCTTCAGGTAGGCCGCCAGACCCGCCGCGGCCCGGATGACCACGGCACGGTTCATCCGCATCGGGCCCGCGCCGAGCTCGCCGCGCAGTCCGGCGGTGCCGAACTGGAGCGTGCCGGAGAACCGGTCCGCGAGCTCCGCCGTGTCGCCGGACGCGATGAGCGCGGCGAGTTCGTCCGCCGTCTCCCGGTCCGGGTCCTCCGCCAGCCAGGCCTGCGCCCGGGTGATCAGGTCGTCCTGTGCCTGTTCCTGCACTGCTTCCGCCTTACCTCTCGTACGTCGATCAGATGCGGGCGAGGACCTGCGTCAGCAGCGTGCCCATGCGCGCGGCCGAGTCGCGGCCGGCCTGGAGGACCTCTTCGTGGTTCAGCGGCTCGCCGGACAGGCCCGCCGCCAGGTTGGTGACCAGGGAGATGCCCAGGACCTCGGCGCCGGCCTCACGGGCGGCGATGGCCTCCAGCACGGTGGACATGCCGACCAGGTCGGCGCCCATCACGCGGATCATGTTGATCTCGGCCGGGGTCTCGTAGTGCGGGCCGGGGAACTGGACGTAGACGCCCTCCTCCAGGCTCGCGTCGATCTCCTTGCACATCGCGCGCAGGCGCGGCGAGTACAGGTCGGTGAGGTCGACGAAGTTCGCGCCGACGATCGGCGAGGTGGCCGTCAGGTTGAGGTGGTCGCTGATCAGGACCGGCTGGCCGGGCTTCATGCCCTCGCGCAGACCACCGCAGCCGTTGGTCAGGACGATGGTCTTGCAGCCGGCGGCGACGGCGGTACGGACACCGTGCGCGACGGCGGCGACGCCGCGGCCCTCGTAGTAGTGGGTCCGGCCGAGGAAGAGCAGCGCGCGCTTGTCGCCGATCTTGTACGAGCGGATCTTGCCGCCGTGGCCTTCGACGGCCGGGGGCGGGAAGCCGGGCAGTTCGGTGACCGGGAACTCGGCCTCGGGCGCACCCAGCGCCTCGGCGGCGGGGGCCCAGCCGGAGCCCATGACGAGGGCGACATCGTGGGAATCGACGCCGGTCAGCTCGCGCAGGCGGGTGGCGGCGGCGTCGGCGGCGGCGAAGGGGTCGGTAACAGATGCGTTCACGCGGACGAGCGTAACCGCTCTCGGCCTACGCGCGTAGATGGCGCAGCTCACGGTGTTCGGATCGTTGCCTTGTCGTTTCCGCCGAAACGTCCCCGACGCGTGGTACGCGTCCTGGAGGGCCGCTCGGGGCGCCCCGGAGGTCAGGCCCAGGTCAGCACGGGCGCTTGCGGAGTTCCATCACGTAGTCGTGCGGGGCGCCGGCCGACTCGGCGGCGTCGGCGATCTCACCCAGGTACCGCGCCGAGGGCAGGCCGCCCTCGTAGCCGTTCAGTACGTACACCCAGGCGGCCTCCTCGCCGTCCAGGGTGTGGACCCGGATCCGCATGCGGCGGTAGATGTCCATCCCGACGCCCTCCCAGCGGTCCATGGAGTCCTCGTCCAGCGGGGCGATGTCGTAGAGGGCGACGAAGACCTGGTGGCGGGGGGCTTCGACGATCGTGGCGAGTGCGCCCTCCCAGCCCATCTGCTCGCCGCCGAAGGTCAGCCGCCAGTCGTTGATCCAGCCCGTGCCGCGCAGCGGCGAATGCGGAGCGCGGCGCGTCATCAGCCGCGGGTCGAGGTTGCCGGCGTACGCGGCGTAGAGCGACATGAGGTCGAGGGTACGGGAGGGGCGACCCGCCCCGCGTTCCCGGATGGCGCACCCGGGGCGGTACCGGGGGCGAAGCACCTTGATGAGTGCGGGACAATGGGGCACGGAATGCATCCCCCGGGGAGACCCCCCGGAACACCGGCCGGGGCGGCAGCCGGCCGGGTAGACGTGAGGCGGACTTTTCGTGACCCGGATCGTGATCATCGGCGGCGGACCCGGCGGGTATGAGGCGGCCCTGGTGGGGGCCCAGCTCGGCGCGGAGGTGACCGTCGTGGACTGCGACGGTCTGGGCGGGGCGTCGGTGCTCACCGACTGCGTGCCCTCGAAGACTCTCATCGCGACCGCCGAGGTCATGACGACCTTCGACTCGTCGTACGAGGAGCTGGGGATCGTCGTCGCGGACGACACCCCGCACATCGAGCAGGCCGCGCGCGTCGTCGGCGTGGACCTCGGCAAGGTGAACCGGCGCGTCAAGCGCCTCGCCCTCGCCCAGTCCCACGACATCACGGCCTCCGTGACCCGGGCCGGCGCCCGCGTGCTGCGCGGCCGCGGCAAGCTCGGCGGCCCGCAGGGCATCGACGGGACCCGGGACGTCATCGTCACGGCCGCCGACGGCACGGAGACGATCCTGACCGCCGACGCCGTGCTCATCGCCACCGGCGGGCACCCCCGGGAGATCCCGGACGCGATGCCCGACGGGGAGCGGATCCTGAACTGGACCCAGGTCTACGACCTGGAGGAGCTCCCCGAGGAGCTCATCGTGGTCGGCTCCGGCGTCACCGGCGCCGAGTTCGCCGGCGCGTACCAGGCCCTCGGCTCCCGGGTGACCCTGGTCTCCTCGCGCGACCGCGTGCTGCCGGGCGAGGACCCCGACGCCGCCGCCGTCCTGGAGGACGTCTTCCGCCGGCGCGGCATGAACGTCATCGGCCGCTCGCGCGCCGAGTCCGCCAAGCGCGTCGGCGACCGGGTCGAGGTCACCCTGTCCGACGGCCGGGTCCTCACCGGCACCCACTGCCTGATGGCGGTCGGCGCGGTGCCCAACACCTCGGGCATGAACCTGGAGGAGTCCGGGGTCCGGCTCAAGGACTCGGGGCACATCTGGACCGACAAGGTCTCGCGCACCTCCTCCCCGGGCGTGTACGCCGCCGGTGACGTCACGGGCGTCTTCGCCCTGGCCTCCGTCGCCGCCATGCAGGGCCGCATCGCGATGTACCACTTCCTCGGCGACGCGGTGGCCCCGCTGAACCTCAAGACGGTCTCCTCCAACGTCTTCACCGACCCGGAGATCGCCACCGTCGGCTACACCCAGGCCGACGTGGACGCGGGCCGGATCGACGCCCGCGTGGTGAAGCTCCCGCTGCTGCGCAACCCGCGGGCGAAGATGCAGGGCATCCGGGACGGCTTCGTGAAGATGTTCTGCCGCCCGGGCACCGGCATCGTGGTCGGCGGCGTGGTCGTCTCCCCGCGTGCGAGCGAGCTGATCCACCCGATCTCGATCGCCGTCGACAACAACCTGACGGTCGAGCAGATCGCAAACGCGTTCACCGTGTACCCCTCCCTGTCCGGTTCGATCGCCGAAGTGGCCCGCCAGTTGCACACCCGCAAGGCGGCCGGCGAGGCGTAACCGACGGCCAACCGCCCCTTCTCGTACGGAGGTTGGGGCGGAGGCCGAGGTGGGACGCGGGTGAGCGGCGGATGTTCGCCTCGCGGCCCGGCCGCGTATACCACTAGTCGGCCCACCGTATGGACAACTTCGGTATTCCGGCGCAAAGAGCTGAAAGCAGACGGTCGCTGGGGTTACTGTCAGTTTCGTGTTCGCTGCAGAACGTCGCCAATTGATCCTCGAAATGGTGCGCGCCAACGGAGCGGTTTCGCTCCGTGAGCTCGCCCGCGTCGTCCAGACCTCCGAAGTGACCGTACGGCGGGACGTGCGGGCACTGGAGGCAGAAGGACTCCTCGACCGCCGGCACGGCGGTGCGGTCTTGCCGGGTGGTTTCACGCGGGAGTCCGGCTTTCCGCAAAAGTCCCATCTCGCGACGGCGGAGAAGACCGCCATCGCCGATGTCGCGGCCGGCCTCGTGGAAGAGGGCGAGGCCGTGGTCGTCGGTGCCGGAACCACGACCCAGGAGCTGGCCCGCCGGCTCGCCCGCGTGCCCGGCCTCACCGTCGTCACCAACTCGCTGCTCGTCGCCCAGGCCCTGGCGCACGCCAACCGGGTGGAGGTGGTGATGACCGGCGGCACCCTGCGCGGGTCCAACTACGCCCTCGTGGGCAGCGGCGCCGAGCAGTCCCTCCAGGGGCTGCGGGTGTCCCGGGCCTTCCTGTCCGGGAGCGGGCTGACCGCCGAGCGCGGGCTGTCCACCTCCAACATGCTCTCCGCGAGCGTGGACCGGGCGCTGGTGCAGGCCGCGGCCGAGGTGGTGGTGCTCGCCGACCACACGAAGCTCGGTACCGACACCATGTTCCAGACCGTGCCGACGGACGTCATGACGCGGCTGGTGACCGACGAGCCGCCACCGCACGACGACCGGGCCGCCACGGAACTCCAGGCCCTGGCCGACCAGGGCGTACAGATCACCGTGGCGGGCTCCGCGGTGGCCTCCGGAGGGGGCCACGCCGCGGGCGGGGAGGGCATGCAGGGCCGCAGGCCGCGCCGGGAGTCCCCGCTGCCGGTCCAGCGGCGCGGCGGCCCCACCGCCCAGCTGCGCAGCGCGCCCCCGTCGATGCTGGAGCAGCAGGCCGGGGAGCGGGCCCGCGTCGCGGACATGCGGCGGCGCTGACCCGCATCCCGATCCGGATACGGATCCGCTCGCGGGCGGTGTCCGCGGGGCCGCTCCCGCCAGGGTGGCCCGGCGAAGAC
>NZ_JBHWBP010000095.1:0-11577 GCF_042735575.1 Streptomyces sp. NPDC059564
AGCAGGGGAGCCGGGCCTTCCGGGTGCTGCCGTCGTGCGGAGCGGTTGGCGGTTACGCCTCGAAGACCTCGTTCAGCAGGAGCTGCTGCTCCGCCTGGTGGCGCTTCGCGGAGCCGACCGCCGGGGACGAGCCGTGCGGGCGCGAGATGCGGCGCAGGCGCTCGCCGGCCGGGATGTCGGCGCCGACGGCCAGGTCGAGGTGGTCGATCAGGTTCAGCGCGATGAACGGCCACGCACCCTGGTTCGCCGGCTCTTCCTGGGCCCAGATGTACTTCGCCGCGTTCGGGAACTTGGCGATCTCCGCCTGGAGTTCCGCGCCCGGCAGCGGGTACAGCCGCTCGATGCGGATGATGGCGGTGTCGGTGACGCCGCGCTTCTGCCGCTCGGCCTCCAGGTCGTAGTAGACCTTGCCCGCGCAGAAGACGACCTTGCGGACCGCGTTCGGGTCCACCGTGGAGTCCCCGATGACCGGACGGAACGAACCCGTCGTGAACTCCTCCGCCTTCGACGCCGCCGCCTTCAGACGCAGCATCGACTTCGGGGTGAAGACGATGAGCGGCTTGTGGTGCGGGTTGTGGACCTGCCACCGCAGGAGGTGGAAGTAGTTGGAGGGGAGGGTGGGCATGGCCACCGTCATGTTGTTCTGCGCGCAGAGCTGCAGGAAGCGCTCCGGGCGGGCCGAGGAGTGGTCCGGGCCCTGGCCCTCGTAGCCGTGCGGGAGGAGGAGGGTGACGCCGCTCGTCTGGCCCCACTTCTGCTCGGCCGAGGAGATGAACTCGTCGACGACGGTCTGCGCGCCGTTGACGAAGTCACCGAACTGCGCCTCCCACAGGACCAGCGCGTCCGGACGGGCCAGCGAGTAGCCGTACTCGAAGCCCATGGCCGCGTACTCGGAGAGCAGCGAGTCGTAGACGTTGAAGCGGGCCTGGTCGTCCGCCAGGTACAGCAGCGGGGTGTAGTCCTCGCCCGTCTCGCGGTCGATGAGGACCGCGTGGCGCTGGCCGAAGGTGCCGCGGCGGGAGTCCTGGCCGGACAGCCGGACCGGGGTGCCCTCCATCAGCAGCGAACCGAAGGCCAGGGTCTCGCCCATGCCCCAGTCGATCGTGCCCTCGTCGATCATCGCCGCGCGGCGCTGCAGCTGCGGCAGCAGACGCGGGTGGACGGTGACCCCGTCGGGGACGTTGACCTGGGACTCGGCGATCCGCTTGACGACGTCCTGGGAGACCGCGGTGTTCACGGTCACCGGGAAGTCGGCCTGCGAGACCGGCGCCGGCGCGGCGATCGCGGGCTGCGTGGCGGCTTCGCGGACCTCCGCGAAGACCTTCTCCAGCTGGCCCTGGAAGTCCTGGAGCGCCTGCTCGGCCTCTTCCAGGGTGATGTCGCCGCGACCGATGAGGGACTCGGTGTACAGCTTGCGCACCGAGCGCTTCTTGTCGATCAGGTCGTACATCAGCGGCTGCGTGAACGCCGGGTTGTCGGACTCGTTGTGGCCGCGGCGGCGGTAGCAGATGAGGTCGATGACCACGTCCTTGTTGAACGCCTGGCGGAACTCGAAGGCGAGCCGCGCGATGCGGACCACGGCCTCCGGGTCGTCGCCGTTCACGTGGAAGATCGGCGCCTCGATCATGCGGGCCACGTCGGTCGCGTACATCGAGGAACGCGAGGACTCCGGGGCGGCGGTGAAGCCGACCTGGTTGTTGATGACCACGTGCACGGTGCCGCCGGTGCGGTAGCCGCGCAGCTGCGACATGTTCAGCGTCTCGGCGACCACACCCTGGCCGGCGAAGGCCGCGTCGCCGTGCAGGGCCAGCGGCAGGACGGTGAAGTCCGTGCCGCCCTTGTTGATGACGTCCTGCTTCGCGCGGGACACACCCTCCAGGACCGGGTCGACGGCCTCCAGGTGGGACGGGTTCGCGACGAGCGAGACCTTGATCTGCTCGCCGTCCAGGCCCGTGAAGGTGCCCTCGGCGCCCAGGTGGTACTTGACGTCGCCGGAGCCGTGCATCGACTTCGGGTCGAGGTTGCCCTCGAACTCGCGGAAGATCTGCGCGTACGACTTGCCGACGATGTTGGCGAGGACGTTCAGGCGGCCGCGGTGGGCCATGCCGATGACGACCTCTTCCAGGCGCGCCTCGGCCGCGGAGTCGATGACCGCGTCGAGCAGCGGGATGACGGACTCGCCGCCCTCCAGGGAGAAGCGCTTCTGGCCGACGTACTTCGTCTGCAGGAAGGTCTCGAAGGCCTCCGCCGCGTTCAGGCGGCGCAGGATGCGCAGCTGCTCCTCGCGCTCCGGCTTGGTGTGCGGGCGCTCGATGCGGTCCTGGATCCAGCGGCGCTGCTTCGGGTCCTGGATGTGCATGAACTCGACGCCGGTGGTGCGGCAGTACGAGTCGCGCAGCACGCCGAGGATGTCGCGGAGCTTCATCATCGACTTGCCGGAGAAGCCGCCGACCGCGAACTCGCGCTCCAGGTCCCACAGGGTGAGGCCGTGCTCGGTGATGTCGAGGTCGGGGTGCTTGCGCTGCTTGTACTCCAGCGGGTCGGTGTCGGCCATGACGTGGCCGCGGACCCGGTAGGAGTGGATCAGCTCGAAGACGCGGGCGGCCTTCGTGACGTCGTCGTCGTGGGAGGCGTCGATGTCCCGGAGCCAGCGGACCGGCTCGTACGGGATGCGCAGCGCCTCGAAGACGTCGTCGTAGAAGCCGCTCTCGCCCAGCAGCAGGTTCGCGACGATGCGCAGGAACTCGCCGGAGGCCGCGCCCTGGATGACCCGGTGGTCGTAGGTCGAGGTCAGGGTCATGACCTTGGAGATGCCCAGCTTGTTCAGGGTGTCCTGCGAGGTGCCCTGGAACTCGGCGGGGTAGTCCATGGAGCCGACGCCCATGATGACCGACTGTCCGGGCATCAGGCGGGGCACGGAGTGCACGGTGCCCAGGCCGCCGGGGTTGGTCAGCGAGACGGTGACGCCGGTGAAGTCGTCCATCGTCAGCTTGCCGACACGGGCCCGGCGGACGATGTCCTCGTAGGCCTGCCAGAACTCGAAGAAGTTGAGGGTCTCGGCCTTCTTGATGCCGGCGACGACGAGCTGGCGGTCGCCGTTCGGCTTCACCAGGTCGATCGCGAGGCCGAAGTTGATGTGCTCCGGCTTGACCAGGGTCGGCTTGCCGTCCTTCTCCGCGAAGGAGTAGTTCATGGCCGGCATGGCCTTGATCGCCTGCACCATCGCGTAGCCGATCAGGTGCGTGAAGGAGATCTTCCCGCCCCGGGCGCGCTTGAGGTGGTTGTTGATGACGATGCGGTTGTCGAACAGCAGCTTCACCGGGACGGCGCGCACGGACGTGGCCGTCGGCACCTCCAGCGAGGCGTTCATGTTCTTGGCGACGGCAGCAGCCGGGCCGCGGAGCGTCACCAGTTCGGGGCCGGAGGGGGCCTCGGTGGCGGGCGCGGCCTTCTGGGCGGCTACGGGGGCGGCGGCGGCCGGAGCCGGAGCCTGAGGGGCAGACGCGGCCGGTGCGGCGGCCGGGGCCTGGGAGGTGACAGTCACAGCAGGGGCACCAGAGGGGGTGGCAGGAGCAGGGGCAGGAGCTGACACAGGCGGAGCGGCCGGCGCGGCCGCGGCCGCTCCGGAGGAGCCGTTGCCCGCGACGGGCGGCACGGCGCGCGCCGCCCCCGGGGCGGCGGCGGCAGTGGCCTGAGGGGCTGCGGCGGAGCTGGCGGCCTGTGCGGAGGCGCCATCCGTCGTCGTGGACTTCCCGGGACTGTCCGCCTTCACCGGAGCGGCAGCGCCCCCCGGCTTGTAGTCGGCGAAGAAGTCCCACCAGGCCCGATCGACCGAATTGGGGTCCTGGAGGTACTGCTGATAGATCTCGTCGACGAGCCACTCATTCGCGCCGAAGCCTGAGGCAGGGTTCTTCCCGCCCTCTGCTGCTTCGGTCGTGGTGCTCGAGTTACTGGGGGACTGTGGCGACACGGCGGCAACCGCCCTCTTCCGCTTCACAAGGTATGGACAGCGGGAATAAAGGCTACGCCTCCCGGGCGGTGTCATGCAGGCCGGGCGGGACTTCCGTCGCGCAGGTCACACCGAACGGCGGGTTTCGTCGTGTGGAATGGCGGGAAACAAGCGTGGTTCGGGTAGGGGGCACCGAGGTTGCGGCCCCGATGGCTTCGCACCCCTGACGACCCCGGGCACGTGTGGCCGAGATCATGTCCTTCCCTCCGGAACCCTACGTCAAGACGGTGCCGGTGAGCTGCCCGGAAGGGTGACAAGGATTCGGCAACCCCGTGACGATTCGGCCACGCCGATGTGCCCTCCGTGCAGGCCGACGGCCCAGCGGGCGATGGCCAGACCCAGCCCGGTGCCCCCGTCGCCGCCGCCCGTGGCGCCCCGGTTGAAGCGCTCGAAGACCCGGTGGCGCTCCGCCTCGGGGATTCCGGGACCCTCGTCGACGACCTCCAGGGCCAGGCTCCCGGCCGCCTCGCCCGCCCGGGCGCGGACCGTGACCCGGCCGTGCGGCGGGCTGTGCTTGACCGCGTTGTCGATCAGGTTCGCCACCACCTGGTGCAGCCGCTCCGCGTCGGCGTACGCCGTCAGCTCGGTCGGGAACACGTCCAGGTGGAGGTGCACGTCGTTGCGGGTGTGCCCGCCCGAGCCGGACGCCAGCCCCGGCCGCCCGGCGGCCGCCAGCCCCGACTCCTTCAGCACGCCCGAGAGGTAGGGCCACACCTCGAAACGGCGGGCCTTCAGCGGCACGACCCCGTTGTCCACCCGGGACAGGTCCAGCAGGGTCTCCACCAGCCGGCCCAGCCGTTCCGTTTGCTTCAGGGCCGTGCGCATCGTCTCCGGATCGGCCTCGGAGACCCCGTCCACGACGTTCTCCAGCACCGCCCGCAGCGCCGCGATCGGCGTTCGAAGCTCGTGCGAGACGTTCGCGACCAGTTCTTTACGGTGCCTGTCCACGGCCTCCAGATCGTCGGCCATCAGGTTGATCGTCGCCGCCAGATCGCCCAGCTCGTCGCGGCGCCCGGCCCCGCGCACCCGGCGCGTGTAGTCCCCGTGGGATATCGCCCGGGCCACCGTCGTCATGTCGTCCAGCGGCGCCGTCAGGCTGTGCGCCACGAACTGGGTGATCAGCATCGAGGCGATCACCGAGAACACCGTGATGAACCGCAGCTCCGTGGCGGTGCGCAGGGCCACCATCAGCAGGCCCGTGGTGATGAACACCGACACCACGACGAGCGTGCCCAGCTTCGTCTTGATCGAGAACGGCGAATAGGCCCGCAGCCCCGGACCGGGGCGGGGGCCGTTCACGCCTGCGCCGGGGTCTCCAGGGCGTACCCGACGCCGTGGACCGTACGGATCCGCTCCGCGCCGATCTTCCGGCGCAGCGCCTTGATGTGGCTGTCGACCGTACGGGTGCCCGACGCGTCGGCCCAGTCCCACACCTCGGCGAGGAGCTGCTCCCGCGAGAGCACCGCGCGCGGCGTCCCCGCCAGGCACACCAGCAGGTCGAACTCGGTCGGCGTCAGGTGCACGTCCTCGGCCTGGACCCGGACCCGGCGCTGCGCGTGGTCGATCTCCAGATCGCCCAGGCGCAGCGTGGCCCCGCGCGGGGCGTGCGCGGCCAGCGTGGCCCGCTCCACCCGGCGCAGCAGTACGTGGACCCGTGCGGCCAGCTCGCGCATGGAGAACGGCTTCGTCATGTAGTCGTCCGCCCCGACCCCGAGGCCGACCAGCATGTCGGTCTCGTCGTCCCGGGCGGTGAGCATCAGCACCGGGACGGGCCGCTGCGCCTGGACCCGGCGGCACACCTCCAGCCCGTCGAAGCCGGGCAGCATGACGTCCAGCACCAGCAGCTCGGGCAGCCAGCTCTCGGCGGCCGCCACCGCGGCCGGGCCGTCGTACGCGGCCTGCACCTGGAAGCCCTCGGCGCGCAGCCGGGCCGCGATGGCGTCGGCGATGGTGCGGTCGTCCTCGACCACGAGCACGCGCCGCTGGGCACCTGGGGTGGCCGCGGCGCCGTTGTGGGTGGTGTGTGTCTGTTCCATGTCCCGCCCCTGAAGATCCCGCGTGATGACGTGCAGCGTAGAGGAGGCACCGGCCTGCGGCTATGTGCGGTTCGGACAGTGACCGCCGGGTGACGCCCGGCCCGCGGGGGCCCCGTACGGAGTACACGGGCGGCGGACGGTGACGCGGGGCGGCGGGCGCCGCCGGGGGTTAGGACGCGGGTTCGAAGCCCGGGAGGGCGGCCAGCAGCCTCACCAGGCCCGGGGCCAGGGAGTCCTGATCGGCAGTCACCTCGGTGCCGCCGTGCGCGAAGGCGTACGTGAACCCGTCCCTGACCGGGGGATCGGCCGTCGCGACGCGGGGCAGCCGGGGGAGGTCCGCCTCGCGCAGGGCCGCGCGCAGCGCCTCCAAACGGGCCGGATCCAGTTTCCCGGACCCCTCCGGACCGGCCTTGCCGCCGAGCCGGGTCCAGGAGCCGTCCTCCGCGACGAGGAGGGTGTGGGTCCGGCCGGCGAACCCGCCGCTGCGGGAGACCCGGACGAGGGTCTGCGCCGCGGCGGGGCCCGTGGACGGGGTCCGCGCCGGGGCCGGGCTCGCGGACGGGGCCGGGCTCGCGGACGGGGTCGGGCTCGCGGAGGGGCTCGACGACGTCGGCGCCGGCGTCGCCGGGCCGCCGTCGGACCCGCCCCCGCCGCACCCGGCCAGGGCCGCCACCCCCACCAGCACCGCGGCCACGGCAGCACACACTCGGGACGCTCGCACACCCACCTCCGCGGGGATTCGGCCGAACCCCGAGTATGGAGTGCCCGCCCCACCACGGAAAGCACCCCGGAGGCCGTCATCCGCCGCACCGCCCCCTGGCGCTGGCTGCCCCCGCTGCTCGCCGCGCTCCTCGGCCTCCTCGCCCTGGAGCGCGGCCCCGGCGGCGGCAGCATGTGGCGCGACGAGTCCACCACCTGGCAGGTCGCCCACCGCCCCCTGTCCGGGCTGGCCGGGCTCCTCGGGCAGGTCGACGCCGTCCACGGCCTGTACTACCTGCTGATGCACGGCGTCTTCGGCCTGTGGGACGGGGGCCTGTGGGCGCTGCGGCTGCCCTCGGTGGCCGGCACGGCCCTCGCCGCCGCCGGAGTGGCCGCGGTCGCGCACCGGCTGGCGGGCGAGCGGGCCGCGCTGATCGCCGGCTCCGCCTACGCCGTGCTCCCGCCCGTGCAGATGTACGCCCAGGAGGGGCGCTCGTACGCCCTCGTCGCGGCGGCCGTGGTCTGGGCCACCTACCTGATGCTGCGCGAGCGGTGGGCCGCGTACGCCGCCGTGCTGCTCGCCGGCTGCTGGCTGCACGAGTTCGCCGCCCTGGCCCTGCTCGCGCACGCCCCCGCCGGGTGGCGCTCGCGCGGCTGGCGGTGGAGCGCCGCCGCCGTGGCCGCCGGGCTGCTGCCGCTCGCGCTGGTGAGCGCCCGGCAGGCGCAGGCGCAGCTGGGCTGGCTCGGACGGCCGTCCTGGCAGGACTGGGCGGCGTACGGGGTGCTCGCCTGCGCGGTGCTGCTGCTCGCGCGGGGCGCGGCCGGGCGGGACCTCGTACGGGTGGCCGTACCGCTCGCGCTGCTGCCGCCGGGCCTGCTGATGGCGGTGTCGCTGGTGCACCCCTGGTACGTCGACCGGTACGTCCTCTACGCGCTGGCCGGGCTCGCCCTCCTCGCCGGAGCCCGGCTCGCGCGGGCGCGGGGGTGGTGGCCGTGGCTGCTGGTGGCGGCGCTGCTGGTGCCGTTCGGCTGGTGGTCGGCGTGGCTGCGGACCCCGGAGAGCCGCAAGGACGACGTGCTCGCGGTGGCCGCCGCCGTGCGGGAGCGGGCGCGGCCGGGGGACGCGGTGCTGTTCATGCCGTCGCGGCGGCGCGAGTGGCTGCTGTCCTCGCCCGAGGTCTACGAGGGCCTGCGCGACGTGGCCCTGGACCGCTCCCCGGCGGCTTCGCGCAGCCTCCACGGCACCGAGCTGCCGCCGGAGCGCGTCCGGGAGGCCCTGCTGAGCTCTCCCCGGGTGATCGCCCTCCTGGACCCGGCCGGCCAGCCCCTGGACCCGTACCCGCAGGAGGCGGCCAAACGGGACACGTTGCCCGCCGCCTTCGAACGCTGCTCGGTGACCCGGGTCCGCGGGGCCCGCATCGCCGTCTACGCCCGGCCGGGCGGCTGCGGCTGACCGGGCTCCGGGCCCTGCCGGGCCCCGGTCGACGCCTTCGCGTGCTGCTCGGCGACCCCGGTCCGCGGGGCCCGCGTCGCGGTGTACGCCCGGCCCGGGGCTGAGGCTGCCGGTCCCGGGCCGACCGGGCAGCTGCGGCCGGCGCGCCCTCAGGCGCGGTCCCGCCGGCGGGACCGGTCCCCGGGGGCCCGGCGCCCCCTCGGCGGGGGGCCGGGGGAGGATGGCCCCGACCCGCGTCACACACCCGCCGGGCCGAACGCCCGGGCGGGCGGGGCCCGCCGCGCCTCCGGAGGTGCCGTATGCCCACACCCGACCCCACCGGGCCCGAATCCACCGCGCTCGAACACCCGGTCCCGGCCACCGCTGCGGGGCAGGAACGAATGGTCGGGCCGCTCGTCGGGGCCGAGTGGCTCCAGGAGCGGATCGGCCGGCCCGGGCTGGTCCTGTTCGACGCCTCGGTCGGGGCGCACCGGGGTGCGGCCGCGCGGATCCCGGGGGCGCGGCCCTTCGACCTCGACGGGGCCCTGTCCGATCACGCCGCCGCCGCGCCGCACACCATGCCCGGCGCCGCGGCGTTCACCGACGCGATGCGCGGGCTCGGCCTCGACGACGACGCCACCGCGGTCGTCTACGACGGCGCCGGGATCTACTCCAGCGCCCGCGCCTGGTGGATGCTGCGCGCCATGGGCTTCGAGCGGGCCGCCGTGCTGGACGGGGGCCTGCCCGCCTGGGCCGCCGCCGGACTGCCCGTCGAGCCCGTCCCGGCGGCGTACGAGGGCCCGCGCGGCTCCTTCACCGCCCGGCCGCGCCCCGGGCTGCTGGTGGACGCCGCCGCGGTCTCGGCGGCCCTGGACGACCCGGCCGCCGCCGTGGTCGACGCCCGCACCCGGGCACGCTTCGAGGGCGCCGCCCCGGAACCCCGGCCCGGCCTGCGCGGCGGGCACATGCCGGGCGCGGTGAACCTGCCGTTCGGGGACCTCCAGGGCCAGGACGGGCTGATGCGGCCGCCGGCGGAACTCCGCGCCGCCTTCGAGACGGTCGCCGGGGACCGGGAGCGGCTGCGCTTCAGCTGCGGCTCCGGGGTCACGGCCTGCGTGCTCGCCCTCGGCGCCACCCTCGCCGGGTACCGGGACACGGCGGTGTACGACGGCTCCTGGAGCGAGTGGGGCGCGCCCTCCCCGGACCGCCCGGTCATCACCGGCCCCTGACCCCCGCCCCCGGGGGTTAACCCCACCGCGGCTCCGGGTACCGGCCCCAGCGCCGGGCGGCCCCCGCTTCGGCAGACTGGTCGCCATGCCAGCCCACACCACGTCAGCCCGCCTCACCCGTACGGCGGTCGCCGCCGCCGCGACCGCCGCCGCGCTCCTCCTCACCGGCTGCTCCCTCGTCGAGGCCCGCACGAAGACCGCCACCGCCGACGCCACGGTGACCGAGGCCGTCACGGCGGTCGAGGTCACCGACGCCCGTCGGGGCTCCATCGAGGTGACCCCCGGCTCCGGCCCCGGGGTCACGGTCCACCGGACGGTGCACTACCGGGGCGACACGGCGCCCGCACCCGGCCAGCGGGTCTCCGGCGGCCTGCTGACCTTCACCGACGGCTGCGCGGACGACTGCTGGGTCGACTACCGCCTGGAGGTGCCCGCCTCCGCGAAGGTCCGGCTCGGCAACAGCAGCGGCGGCATCACGGTGGAAGGGGTCGCGGCGGCCGAGGTCACCTCCGACTCCGGCGACGTCCGCGCCCAGCGGATCGCGGGCCCGCTGAAGATCCGTACCTCCTCCGGCGACATCACGGCCACCGCCCTGAACGCCCCCGAGACCGAGATCCGCTCGGCCTCGGGCAACGCCACCCTGGCCTTCGCCGCGCCCCCGGCCTCCCTGTCCGTCACCACCACCTCGGGCGAGGTCGAAGCCCGGCTGCCCAGGGCCCCGTACGAGGTGACGGCCTCCACCACGTCCGGGGACCGGGACATCACCCTGCCCTCCACCCCCGCCGCCCCCTCCCGGCTCTCCTTCCACACCACCTCGGGCGACCTCCACGTCTCGGACTGACGTACGGGGGCGAGGACGCGCGGATCCGCAGCTCACGGCACCCTCCGGCGGCCGTGCGCAGGTGTTCGCCCCCGGCGAACGGCAGTTGGGGAACATCGGGAGGCGCACATGCATTGAGTCGGCATAGCTCAACTTCACTGCCGGAGGGAAGATCATGGCTTCGACGTCCGTACCGCTCACCCTGCCCGTGCTGCCGCTCGACGACGAGGTCGTGCTGCCTGGGATGGTCGTTCCGCTGGACCTGACCGACGCCGAGGCGCGCGGAGCCGTGGAGGCGGCGCAGGCGGCGGCCGGGACCGGGAAGCCCCGGGTCCTGCTCGTGCCGCGGGTCGACGGCAAGTACGCCGGCACCGGTGTGCTCGGGACCGTCGAGCAGGTCGGCAGACTCTCCGACGGGGACCCGGGGGCGCTCATCCGCGGCCGTGGCCGGGTCCGCATCGGGGCCGGGACCACCGGACCGGGGGCCGCGCTCTGGGTCGAGGGCGAGACCGTCGACGAGAAGGTGCCCGATCCGCTGCCCGGGTCCGTCACCGAGCTCGTCAAGGAGTACAAGGCACTCGCCACCACCTGGCTCAAGAAGCGCGGCGCCTGGCAGGTCGTGGACCGGGTCCAGCAGATCGAAGGGGTCTCGGCGCTCGCCGACAACTCCGGGTACTCGCCCTTCCTGAGCGTCGCCCAGAAGATCGAACTGCTGGAGACCGCCGACCCCGTCGCCCGCCTCAAGCTCGCCGTCAAGGCGCTCAGCGACCACCTCGCCGAGCAGGACGTCGCCGAGTCCATCGCCAAGGACGTCCAGGACGGCGTCGACAAGCAGCAGCGCGAGTTCCTGCTCCGCCGCCAGCTCGAAGCCGTCCGCAAGGAGCTGCGCGAGCTGAACGGCGAGAAGGACGGCGAGGAGTCCGACGACTACCGCGCCCGCGTCGAGGCCGCCGACCTGCCCGAGAAGGTGCGCGAGGCCGCCCTCAAGGAGGTCGAGAAGCTGGAGCGGTCCAGCGACCAGTCGCCCGAGGGGTCCTGGATCAGGACCTGGCTCGACACGGTGCTGGAGCTGCCCTGGAACGAGCGGACCGAGGACGAGTACGACATCCGCGGCGCCCGCGCCGTCCTGGACGCCGAGCACGCCGGGCTCAGCGACGTCAAGGACCGCATCACCGAGTACCTCGCCGTGCGCAAGCGCCGCTCCGAGCGGGGCATGGGCGTCATCGGCGGCCGCCGCGGCGGGGCCGTACTGGCGCTCGTCGGACCCCCCGGAGTCGGCAAGACCTCGCTCGGCGAGAGCGTGGCCCACGCCATGGGCCGCAAGTTCGTCCGCGTCGCCCTCGGCGGCGTCC
>NZ_JBHWBP010000095.1:11587-24324 GCF_042735575.1 Streptomyces sp. NPDC059564
GCGTCCGCGACGAGGCCGAGATCCGCGGCCACCGCCGCACCTACGTCGGCGCCCTGCCCGGCCGGATCGTCCGGGCCATCAAGGAAGCCGGCTCCATGAACCCGGTCGTCCTCCTCGACGAGATCGACAAGGTCGGCTCCGACTTCCGCGGCGACCCGGCGGCGGCCCTCCTGGAGGTCCTGGACCCCGCGCAGAACCACACCTTCCGCGACCACTACCTGGAGGTGGAGCTCGATCTGAGCGACGTCGTCTTCCTGGCGACCGCCAACGTGCTGGAGGCCATCCCCGAGGCGCTCGCCGACCGCATGGAACTCGTCCGCCTCGACGGGTACACCGAGGACGAGAAGGTCGTCATCGCCCGCGACCACCTGCTGCCCCGGCAGCTGGAGCGCGCCGGACTGGCCGCCGACGAGGTGGTCCTGGAGGAGGACGCCCTGCGCAGGCTCGCCGGGGAGTACACCCGCGAGGCGGGCGTGCGCACCCTGGAGCGGTCCATCGCGCGGCTGCTGCGCAAGGTCGCCTCGCAGCACGAACTGGGCGAGCGGGACCTCCCGCTGCGGATCGGCGCCGGGGACCTGCGGGACCTCATCGGGCGCCCGCACCACGTCCCGGAGTCCGCGCAGGACCCGGCCGAGCGGCGCACCGCCGTCCCCGGCGTGGCCACCGGCCTCGCCGTGACCGGCGCGGGCGGCGACGTGCTCTTCGTCGAGGCCTCGCTCGCCGACCCCGAGACCGGGGCCGCCGGGCTCACCCTCACCGGCCAGCTGGGCGACGTCATGAAGGAGTCGGCGCAGATCGCGCTCAGCTTCCTGCGCTCGCACGGCGCCGAACTGGAACTGCCGGTCGCCGACCTCAAGGACCGGGGCGTGCACATCCACTTCCCGGCCGGAGCGGTCCCCAAGGACGGACCCAGCGCGGGCATCACCATGACCACGGCCCTCGCCTCGCTGCTCTCAGGCCGCCAGGTCCGCACCGACGTGGCCATGACCGGCGAGGTCTCCCTCACCGGCCGGGTGCTCCCCATCGGCGGGGTCAAGCAGAAGCTGCTCGCCGCGCACCGGGCGGGCCTGACCACGGTGATCATCCCGAAGCGCAACGAGGCCGACCTGGACGACGTCCCGGCCGAGGTGCTGGAGGGGCTGGAGGTGCACCCGGTGACGGATGTGCGCCAGGTACTGGAGCTGGCCCTGTCCTCGGCCGCCGCCTCCTTCACGAAGGCCGCCTGACCTGCGGACCAGTGGTACAAACGGCCCGGGACCCTGCTTCGGCGGGGCCCCGGGCCGTCGGCCTGCCCGCTGCGAAATACTGGGCCCTTCATCCAGGACCCACCCCTGACCCCTCAGTGATCGGAGCGGTACGTGCACGGGAGCGAAGACCAGGAGTTCCTTGCCCTGGAGCGGGAGCTGTCCGTCTTCCTCCGGCGGGCCCGCGCCTCCTCGGGCGAGATGGCCCGCGCGCTCCACCCCGAGCTGGAGCCGGCCGCGTACGGGCTGCTGGTCCGGCTGGAGGCGGCCGGCCGCCAGCGGGCCACCGAGCTCGCCGCCTACTTCGGCGTCGGCAAGGCCACCATGAGCCGCCAGCTGCGCGCCCTGGAGGTCCTGGGCCTCGTGGCCCGCGAACCGGACCCCGCCGACGGCCGCGCCTTCCTCGTCGGCCTCACCGACGAGGGCCGGGCCCGCTTCCTGCGCGTACGGGGAGCCCGGCGCGAGCAGTACATGCGCAAGCTCGCCGACTGGGACCGGGGCGAGGTGGCGGAACTGGCCCGGCTGCTCAACCAGCTGAACTCCGGGGAGGAGTAGGCGGAGCCCGCCGGGGCGGGGCCCCGCGCAGGCAGGGCCCCGGCCGTCAGAGTTCCGCGTAGACCGCCGAGGCGTCGTCGTGCCGCTTGTGCCGGGCCGGCGGGCGCAGCGGATCGGACTCGATGGCCCGTACCCGGCCGATCAGCCCCTCGGCGCCCTCCTTGCGCAGCACGTCCAGGCAGGCCGCCCAGTCGCCCTCCCCGAACGTGTCCGTCCACCGGCTCGCCCCGTCCGTGAGCGCCGCCACCGCCCGGACCTCCCCGCGCGGGGTGCTCCCGGTGACCGCCCGGGCCGCCACCGACGGATCGGCGGCGGCCGTGAAGAAGCCCCCGTCGGCGTTGCGCAGCGCGTCGGTCGCCGCCACCGAGCCGAGCACCGCGCGCGGGATCCGGTCCAGCCGGTCGTCCAGCACCGCCGTGACCGCGCCATCGGGCGCGCGGAGCAGCAGCACGGAGTCCGAGAGCACCAGGTGCTCCACGCGGACCCCGTCCCAGCGCACCACGACGACCGTCGCCTGCGGGGTGCGGACGTGAGAAAGGTCACACGTGTCGCGGTGTGCGTCGGCCGTGTCGCCGATGGCCCGCGCCAGGATCCGGTCCAGGGGCATGTCCCGCCGCGATCCGGACAGTTCGGTCAATCGGCCGCCGAGCCGCGCCGAGAACCAGGGCACTCCGTGCACGCAGCCGTCGTCGCCGCGCGGTGGGGTGACCCCGTCGAGGACGACCAGCACGCCACCGCCCGCCGCAGGTATCGCGGCCGACACCCAGTCCTCGTTGGGGCGTTCCGGGTTGCCGGGGGCCGAGGCCAGGTCGATGCGCATACGGGCATTCTGCCCCCCGGGAACTCCCGCGCACAGGAAGGTCCGTACCAATGCGGGAGGGTGCGGGGCGGCCGGGCGGACAGCCGCGCCAGGGGCCCCGCGGGCATGTGGGCGGGCATACTGCCAAAGCCCGGCTGGATGTTTCAACCACCCCTCCATGGAGGGCCTCTGACACGGGGTGCCCGAGTTGGTCGGCCACTCCTCTGTGATGTTCACTCCTTCGAGTGGCCGGGTGGGCGATGTGCGGCTCTCCTCCCAACACACTGCGAAGGTCTGAGGCGGTACGAGGGGGCAGGGGGCGTTTACTTGTTGACCGGCCGTTACCTCGGCCACACGAGTAGACGAGCACGAGCACACGTACAGGATTGCGAGCACCGGTGCAGAAGAAGCGGTCTCGGAAGAACGGCACCGCCAGCGCCGACGGACCAGCCAACGCGGGACGGCGCGTCCGCGTCCGCCGCAGGCTGGTCGTCGGAGTAGCCGTCGCCGGACTCACCGTCCTCGCGGCGGGCACCCCCGCCGTCCTCTCCGCGAGCAGGGAACTGAACGACTCCCAGCGCCTGGTCACCCTCGCGGAACAGACGCAGCACACCCTCACCCTCGCCCACCTCCTCGGCGACGAGCGCGACGCCGTGGTCGAGTACGCGGCGAAGGGCCGGCCCGGCAACGCCAAGGCGCCCGTCGACGAGCGCAGCGCGCGCACCGACCGGCAGATCGCCGAGCTCCAGCCCGAGGCCGACGAGGAACTCGCCCGCGCCCTCGGCCGGGTCAAGGCCGTCCGCGCCGAGGCCGTCGACGGCAAGGGCACCCCCCTCGCCGCCCAGCAGGCCTACGCCGGCGTCATCACCGAACTCCTCGCGCCCGGCGACCGGCTCGCCGAACTCACCCCGCCCCGCGCGGAGGCCGCCCTCGCCGTCACCCGGCCCATGGCCCCGCTGGGCCAGGCCGTCGACCAGGCCTCCGCCACCCGCGGACTGCTGCTCGCCGCGCTGGCCGTCCCCCGCGGCGAGCAGCTCCCCAACTCCGCCGTCGCCGACGAACTCACCACCGCCGCGCAGCGTTCCCGGGTCCGGGAGCAGGCCGCGCTGGACGACTTCAACCGGGCCGCGCGACCCGACATACGGCAGACCCTCGCCGTCACCGTCACCGGTCCCGAGGTCAAGGCCGCCGACGACCACCTCAAGCGGCTCACCGACCGGCCCACCCTCACCCCGGCCGACCGCAAGGTCGACGCCGGCGCCGTGGGCACCGCCCTCAGCGCCCGGATCGACCGCATGCGGTCGGTGGAGGCCACCCTCGCCGGCCAGCGGGCCACCGCCCTCGCCACCCTGCGCGACGACGACGTGACCCGGCTCGAACTGGTCGTCGCCGGGCTCGGCGTGCTCTTCCTCTTCGTCATCGGCTTCTCCACCGCCATCGCCCGGTCCCTGACCCGGCCGCTGTCGGTACTGCGCCGCGGCGCGGAGCGGCTGGCCACCCCCGAGGGCTCCGTCGAGCCGGTCCGCTTCACCGGCCGCAACGACGAGTTCGCCGAGGTCGTGCGCCACCTCAACGCCGTACGGGACCAGACGGTCTCCCTGCACACCAAGATCGCCGGACTCGACGCCGACCGGCGCCGGCTCATCGGCCGCAACGAAGCCCTCTCCTCCGGCCGCGAGGCGCTGGAGAAGGAACTGAAGGAACTGCGGGCCGGGCTGGAAGAGCACCGCCGCGTCATGTCGACGACCTCGGTCTCGCTCTCGCGGCGGACCCTCGGCCTGGTCGAGCGCCAGCTCACGGTCATCGAGGAACTGGAGTCCAAGGAGGGCGACCCCGACCGGCTCGCCACCCTCTTCAAGCTGGACCACCTGGCGACCGTGATGCGCCGCCACAACGAGAACCAGCTGGTCCTCGCCGGACAGGAACACGGCCACGGGCAGAGCCTGCCGGTGCCGCTGGTCGACGTCATGCGGGCCGCCGTCAGCGAGATCGAGCGCTACGAGCGCGTCGACCTGGCCGCCCTTCCGGGCGCCACGCAGGTCGCCGGCCACGCCGCCGACGACATCTCGCACGTCCTCGCCGAACTGCTGGAGAACGCCACCACCTTCTCGCCGCCCGAGGCGAAGGTGAAGGTCTCCGGGTGGCTCAAGGACTCCGGCGACGTGGTGCTGTCCGTCATCGACGAGGGCATCGGCGTCACCGAGGACCGGCTCGCCGCGCTGAACCTGCGGCTGTCCACCCCCGAGGCCTACGACGAGGAGCCCGAGGCCGAACACGGCCTGGGCCTCGGCCTGTACGTCGCCGGGCGGCTCGCGGCGCGCCACGGCGTCACGGCCCGGCTGCGCACCGCCCGGCACGGCGGCACCGAGGCGCTGGTCGTGGTCCCCGTGACCCTGCTGCCCACCACCCCGCCGGTCTCCCCGGTGCACACCCTGGCCTCACCCGGCGCACCCGCGCTGCTGCTGCCCGGGGTGGTCGCCGAGGCCAACGAGAACACCCTCCCGCCGAGGCCCCGGCCGGAGCCGGACGCGGACACCCTTGACGCGGACACCCTTGACGCGGCGACCGCCGACGCCACGGCCCCGGCCACCCCGGAGGCGGAGACCCCGGCCCGGGTGGTGACCCTGGCGGAGGCCTTCGACGCGGATGCGCCGGGCGACGCGGATGCGCCGGGCCACGCGGATGCGCTGGGCGACGGTGACGCCGAGGGGGATGTGCGGGCCGAGGGTCGTGCCGATGGGCTGGGCGATGCCGGTGCTGATGCCGGGGCCGACGGGTACGCCGGTGCTGGTCCGGACGCCGGTGCTGAGGCGTACGCCGATGCGCTGGGCGACGCCGGTGTCGAGGCGTACGGTGACGCCGACGTCGAGGACGCCGGGGTGCCGCGGGTGGTGCCGCTGGGCGAGGCCTTCGAGGACACCCGGCTTCCCCCCGCCGACCAGGTCTTCACGGCGTCCGCCGACCCGTTCGGCGAGACCCCGGCCGAGGAGCTGCTGGCCCGGGTCGTGCCGCAGGCCGACGGCTTCGAGGACGCGGCGCCGCCGCCCGTGACCCCGCCCGCGGCCGAGGCCGGCAGCGGTGTCCGTCCCGAGGACGAGCTCCTCGCGCGGGTCGCCGCCGGCGCCGACGCGGAGGCCTTCGCGGTGGCCGACCCCGGACAGGGGGACGCCGCCGGGGGACCGGACGCCGCACCGGTGGTCTCCGTACACGACGAAGGGCTGTCGCTGCTCGCGCCCACGCGCACCGCCGCCGCCCCCGCCGCCGAACCCACGGACCACCTGCGCACCGCCGACGCCGAGGACGGCTTCGTGCCCCGCCAGGGCAGCCACCCCGGCCACGACTCGGACGCCGCCCCCGCCGTCACCGGCACGGGCCTGCCCAAGCGCACCCCCCGCTCCGTCCCCGGCCCCGCCGCCGGACGCCCCGCCGCGGCCCGCCCCGAGCCGCGCCGGGTGGACGCGGAGGAGCTGCGCCGCCGCCTCGGCGGCTTCTACCAGGGCGCCCAGGACGGGCGGCGCGTGGCCGCCGCCGAGCTCGCGCAGGACCCGGGGCAGGGGCAGGGACACACCGACCAGGGGGACACCGCACAGGAGGCCCGCACATGACCGCGCCCAGTACGTACGGACTGAGCACCCAGGCCCGCAACCTGCAGTGGCTGCTGACCGACCTGGTCGAGGAGGTGCCCGGGGTCAACTCCGTGGCCGTCGTCTCCTCGGACGGGCTCCTGCTGCTCTCCTCCGAGCCGGCGGGGGAGTCCCCGCAGGACCGCCCGAAGGGCCCCCGCGGCGCCTCCGCCGACCTCGCCACCATCGTGTCCGGGCTCGGCAGCCTCACCACCGGCGCCGCCGACCTCATGGAGTTCGGCCACGTCAAGCAGACCATGGTCGCGATGGAGAACGGCTCCGTCTTCGTCATGTCCATCAGCGACGGCTCGCTGCTCGGCGTGCACGCCACGCCGGACTGCGACATGGGCGTCGTCGCCTACCACATGGCCCTGTTCGTCGGCCGCGCCGGACACGTCCTGACCCCCGAAGTCCGCAGTGAGCTGCGCCAGTCGATGGAGAAGACCACGTGAGGAGCACGGCCTCCGACCGGCTGCCGATACGCGGCGCCGACCGCCGCCCCGCCCGCGTCCGCCCGTACTCCCTCACGGGCGGCCGCACCCGCTTCCAGCAGGTGCTCCTGGTGGAGACCTTCGTCGCCGCCCTCGACACCGCCCCGGTCAAGACCCCCGACCGCACGCCCGAGATGCGGGCCATCGTCGAGGTGTGCCGCCGGATGCGGACGATCGCCGAGATCTCCGCCCTGCTGAAGCTGCCGCTCGGCGTCGTCCGCGTCCTCGTCAGCGACCTCGCCGAACAGGGCCGGATACGCGTCTACGGCACGGGGCACGGCACCGGCCGGCCCGAACGCGCGCTGCTGGAAAGGGTGCTCAGTGGGCTTCGCCGTCTCTGACCGGGCCGTCACCGATCCGGCCGTCACCGATCCGGCCGTCTCCGATCCGGCCGCGCTGCTGGACGACGAGCCCGTCCAGCCCTGGCAGTACGACCGCTCGCGCGCGCCCGTCGCCGTCAAGGTGCTGGTCGCGGGCGGCTTCGGCGTCGGCAAGACCACCTTCGTGTCCTCCGTCTCCGAGATCACCCCGCTGCGTACCGAGGCGGTGATGACCCAGGCCGGCGCCCCCACCGACGACCTGACCGGCACCCCGGACAAGAGCACGACGACCGTCGCGATGGACTTCGGCCGCATCACCCTCGCCGACGACCTCGTGCTGTACGTGTACGGGACCCCGGGCCAGGAGCGGTTCTGGTTCATGTGGGACGACCTGGTGCGCGGCGCCATCGGCGGGCTCGTACTGGCCGACACGCGCCGGCTGCGGGACTGCTTCCCCGCCCTCGACTACTTCGAGAGCTGCGGGCTCCCGTACGCGGTCGCCGTCAATCACTTCGAGGGCTCGCGCTCGTACGAGGTGGAGGACGTCCGGGAAGCGCTCAGCATCCCGCCGCGGGTCCCCGTCGTGATCATGGACGCGCGGAGCCGGGCCACGGTCGTCGAATCCCTGCTGACCCTGGTGGGTCACGCGCTGGACGTCACCCCCGAATAGCCCGAACGAACCGCCCCGCGGGTTCCGTCGGCTCCGCCGATTCCGCCGATTCCGCAGATTGAGAACGTCAGATGCGCAGGATACTTGTCGTCGGGGCCGGCCAGTCCGGCCTCCAGCTCGCCCTCGGCCTCCAGGCGAAGGACTACGAGGTCACCCTCATGTCCAACCGGACGGCGGACGAGATCCGCACCGGCCGGGTCATGTCCACGCAGTGCATGTTCGACACGGCGCTCCAGCACGAGCGTGACCTCGGGCTGGACTTCTGGGAGCGGCAGGCCCCCAGGATCGAGGGCGTCGGCGTCTCGGTCGCCGCCCCCGACACCACCCGCGCCATCGACTGGCTCGGCCGGCTCAAGGGCCACGCCCAGTCCGTCGACCAGCGCGTGAAGATGTCCGGCTGGCTCGACGCCTTCACGCAGCGCGGCGGCCAGCTGGTCATCCACGGCGCGTCCGTCGCCGACCTGGACTACTTCTCCCGCACCTACGACCTGGTGCTGGTCGCCGCCGGCAAGGGCGAGCTGGTGTCGATGTTCGGGCGGGACGCGGCGCGTTCCCCCTACGACGCCCCGCAGCGCGCGCTCGCCGTCAGCTACGTGCACGGCCTCGGTCCGCGCCCCGAGCACCCGGACACCGAGGCCGTGCGCTGCAACCTGGTCCCGGGCGTCGGCGAGCTGTTCGTGATGCCGACCCTCACCACGTCGGGACGCGCGGACATCCTGTTCTGGGAGGGCATCCCGGGCGGCCCGCTGGACGTGTTCAAGGGCGCGGCCGACCCGGCCGGCCACCTGGCGCTCACGCTGGAGCTGATGGAGAAGTTCACGCCCTGGGAGTACGCGCGGGCGACGAAGGTGGAGCTGACGGACGCGGGCGCCACCCTCGCCGGCCGCTACGCGCCGGTGGTCCGCAACCCGGTCGGCCGCCTGCCCGGCGGGGGACTGGTCCTCGGCGTCGGGGACGTGGTCGTCGCGAACGACCCGATCACCGGCCAGGGTTCGAACGCCGCCGCCAAGTGCGCGGCCTCGTACCTGTCCTCCATCCTGATGCACGGGGACAAGCCGTTCGACGAGGCGTGGATGAAGGCCACCTTCGACAAGTACTGGTTCACGACGGGCAAGCCGGTGACCCAGTGGACCAACGCCATGCTGGGCGTCCCGCCGGAGCACGTGCTCGGCCTGATCGGCGCGGCCGGGCAGCTCCAGCCGGTGGCGGATCGTTTCGCCAACGGCTTCGACAACCCGGCCGACTTCGACGCGTACTTCTACGACCCCGAGGACACGGCCGACTACCTCGCGGACGTCTCCTCGTCGCTCTCCTCCGCGGAATAGCCGACGTCGTCCCCCGCCGTCGCGGCCTCGGGCAGCGGCGGCGGGGTGAACTCCGCCAGCGGCACCCCCTCGGGGTCCGGCCGCACCGCCCCGAGCAGCGGGTTCGCCGCGATCGGCGACACCTTGACGGTGGTGCCCGGACGCGGGGCCTGGATCACCTTGCCGTCCCCGATGTACAGGGCCACGTGGGTCGCCTTCGGGAAGTAGACCACCAGGTCCCCGGGCCGCAGCCGGTCCAGCGGCACCCGGGGGAGCTGCGCCCACTGCTCCTGGCTGGTCCGGGGGATGGAGCGCCCGGCGTGCTGCCAGGCCTGCGAGGTCAGCCCGGAGCAGTCGAACGAGGCCGGGCCCTCGGCCCCCCACACGTACGGCTTGCCGATCTGGGCCGTCGCGTACCGCAGGGCCGTGCCGCCCGCGGCCGTCGGCGTACCCGTACGGGCGGGCAGCCGGCCCGAGTCCACCAGCTCCCGCTGCGCCCCGGCGGTGACGGCCGCCTCGCGCCGGCCCAGCCCGGCCAGCTCCTCGGGGGTCAGCGCGGCGAGCAGGCGCTCGACCTCCTTGAGCCGGCCCGAGACCTCCTGCTGCTGCCGCTTCTGCTCGGCGGCGAGGCCCTGCTGGGCGTCGAGGGCCGTACGGGCGGCCGCGGCCAGGGCGTCGGCCTGCTGCGCGCCCTTCTCCAGCCGCGCCACGACCCCGGCCCGCCGGGCGCCCTCGCGGGCGGCGATCCGGCGCTGGTCGACGGCCTGCTGGGGGTCGCCGGAGAGCAGCATGCGCAGGTACGGGGAGAAGCCGAGCGTGCCCTGGTACTGCTCCCGCGCCAGCCGCCCGGCGGTGGCCCTCTCGGCACCGAGCGCGGTCCGGGCCCGCCCGAGCTCGACGGCGAGCCGCCGCTCCTCGTCCTGCCGGGCCTTGAGGGCGACCTCGGTGGCGTTGTACGCCTCACTGGCCTCCTCAGCCTTCTGGTACAGCCCCTGAAGCCGCGTCAGCAACTCCCCGACGGGCTCGGCACGCGCAACGGGGGGCGGCGCGCCGGCAACGACGATGGCGGCGAAGCATGCCGCCCAAACCAGTCGTTTAGTCATCTAATCACCTCCACCCCCGCAATCTCCCACGCGCACCGCAGGCAACGGCTGAGCCCGGTCGGCGGGGTGCGGGGGGCTCACCCGCTTGGGGGGAGGGGGGAGGGGGGCACCCCGGTGGGGCCGCTTTGGCTGGCGGGAGCTCCGAGGTGACGGGGTCTCCGCCGGTCCGGATCAGAGAGGGTTTGGTGGTTTCCCGTCAGTCTCATCGTCCTTCCGCGTCGGGCCGGCCTGTCAAGGGCGCTCCTTCGTCGCGTCGCTTCGCGATGGCCTTCGGCCACCCTTGACAGACCGTCCCGCCACGAAAAGCCGAAGACCGACGGGAACCCCCCAAAAGAACGGCACGGGTCAGAGGAACAGTCCTGTCCCCGTCAGGGACGCCCAGCCCCTCCCCGCCTGGGTGGGTTGAAGATCCGGCCGACATCCATCGAATCCGGGGCCGGGAGGGGCCTGACCACACCAGACAGCGAAATAAAGAGCATCCGGCACCGCTGGGCGCATCAGCCCGCCACGCACTCCTCATTGCTCAGCGTCTGCGGCTGGTGTGTGGCTGGACATAGACGACTGCTGCGCCTTCTGGCGTTGCGACACGCCTCAGCAACTCGGCGAGCTGTTCGACCACGTCGGCGGGGAGTTGGCCGAGGTGGACGTACGGGCGGCCGGTACGCGTCACGGTCGGGCGTATGCCGCTCCACTCGGATTCGGATACGCCAAGGGCGATCAAGGCTGCTCGAATCGCATCGGCGGCGTCCGTCGCGCGGTCGTGTCCGTCCCGCCACGTCTGCATGTCCATCAGTGCCCCGTCCCGTGCATCCGGAGCAGGATGTTGCAGTCGGCGATGAGCGAGTGATCGACGTAGGTATCGCTGGCGGCGGAAGCCCTGAGTAGTTCTAGGCGGGAGCACTCGGGGCAGCCCGCCACCGGCTCCGGTGACGGTTGCCACTCCCTCAGTGGGAGCGACAATGGCGCCTCGTGCCACCGAGTGGGATCGGTCTTGTTCTTCTTCACGCACTGATGCTGGATCCCACGTCAGGGCGTTACTACACCGTTTGCCGGACGTTTGGGATGTTTCGCCGTTACGGTCTGTCCCGTCCACAACGGCCCATGGAGCGGACTGTGAATCACGCACTGCGTCGCGCGATGGCGAATGCCAAGATGACCGAGAAGCAGCTCGCACAGGCTTGCGGGGTCGACGCGAAGACGGTCGGACGGTGGATCACCGAGCCGAACCGCGTCCCTCACGCCCGGCATCGATGGGCGGCCTGTGAGGCGTTAGGAGAGGAGGAGACGGCCTTGTGGCCCAACGCGATCCGCGCAGCCTTCACCAGCGGACCTGACAGGGAGATAGTCCAGGTCTTTCCCTATCGCTCGGCAGCTCCAGCCAGCTTGTGGCGCTCGCTGGTGACCAAGGCGCAGCGCGATCTTGTGTTTGCCGGGTACACCAACTATTTCCTGTGGCTGGAGCAGGCCAACTTGGGCAGCGCTCTGCGCCGTAAGGCGCAAAGCGGCTGTCGTGTCCGCTTCCTTGTTGGTGACCCCAACAGTCCGGTCACCACGGACCGGGAAGCCGAGGAGGACGTGCCGCTGACGCTCTCGACCCGGATCGCGGTGACGTTGAACGAGCTGGAGAAGCTGCGGGACGTCAGCGGGATCGAGGGCCGTTTTGAGACCGGACACGTCAACCTGTCGGTATTCCGGTTCGACGACGAGATGATCGTGACACCGATCCTGGCCCGCAGGGTCGGACACGATTCCCCGATGCTTCACCTCCGGCGCCGCCAGGCTGATGGCATGTTCGATCGCTTCGCCGCGCACGTCGAGGAGTTGTGGAGCCGGGGCCGCGACATCAAGGGGACGAGCGACGATGGCCAGGCGTGATTACGAAGACGATCCCGGGGCACCACGGGCGAACAGCCTCGTGCCCGCCGCTTCCGCCGTCGTGGTGGACCAGGACGGCCGGGTCTTGTTGCAGCGGCGCACCGACAACGGGATGTGGGCCCTGCCCGGCGGCACGATGGAACTCGGCGAGTCCATCGGCGACTGCGCGGTCCGGGAGACCTACGAGGAGACCGGGATCACCGTCGAGATCACCGGCATCGTCGGCACGTACACGAACCCGGGCCACGTTTTCGCCTACGACGACGGCGAAGTGCGCCAGGAGTTCTCCATCTGCCTCTCGGCCCGCCCCACCGGCGGAACACTCCGCACCTCGGACGAGTCGTTCGAAGTCGCGTGGTTCGCACCCGAGGCGACCGACACACTCCCGATGGTGCCCAGCATCCGCAAGCGCATCAGCGACTGGCGAGCCGGCCAGGGCCCAGCCGTCCGGTGACTGTGCCCCATACGCGGACTAGTCGCAGACGCCAAACAATGAGGAGTGCGTCGCGAGCTGGTGCGCCTCGTGGTCCCGGATGGTGGTGGGTTCGCTGTCTGGTGTGGTCAGGCCCCTTCCGGCCCTGGATTTGGTGGTTGTGGGCCCGGGTCTTTGGCCTGCCCAGGCGGGGAGGGGTCGAGGGTCCCTGAGGGGGACAGGATCGGCTCTCTGCCCCGTGAACGTTCTTTTGGGGGTTTCCCGTCTGTCTTCGTTTTTCCGTGGCGGGCCGGTCGGTCAAGGGTGGCCGTAGGCCATCG
>NZ_JBHWBP010000096.1:0-24236 GCF_042735575.1 Streptomyces sp. NPDC059564
GTGCGTGACCATGTGGACGTCGATGTCCTCGGACAGCTCGACGATCGTCTCCCCCGTACCCCGCCCGGTGAGGAAGCGCTCGACGCGGCCTCGCCGGCTCGTGCCGAGGACCAGCTGTGTGGCGTTCTCCGCGCGGGCGAACTCGGTGAGCGCCGTGGCCACGTCGTCGCCCACGAGGGAGTGGTAGCTGCCGCCGAGGCTCTCGACGAGCGCGCGCTGGCGGACCAGCGCGGAGGCGGATGCTCCTGCGGCCAGGCCGTCGCTGCGCGCTATGTGCACGGCGAGGAGGTCTCCTCCCGCCGAGCGGGCGGCGATCCTGGCCGCCCGCCGGATGAGCGTCTCGCCCTCGGGTCCCCCGGTGATCGCGACGACCACCCGCTCCCGGGTCTCCCACACTCCGCCTATGCCGTGCTCGGCACGGTACTTCTGCAGTGCCTCGTCCACCCGCCCGGCCAGCCACAGCAGGGCCAGCTCGCGGAGGGCGGTGAGATTGCCTATCCGGAAGTAGTTCGACAGGGCCGCGTCGACCTTCTCCGGTGCGTAGATGTTCCCGTGCGCCATCCGTCGCCGCAACGCCTCGGGCGGCAGGTCCACCAGCTCGATCTCATGGGCTCGGCGCACGACTTCGTCCGGCACGGTCTCGTGCTGCGGCACCCTGGTGATCTTCTCGACGACGTCGTTGAGGGATTCCAGGTGCTGGATGTTGAGGGTCGTGACCACGTCGATCCCGGCCGCGAGCAGCGCCTCCACCTCCTGCCGGCGCTTGGCCGGGCTGCCCCCGGGAACGACGGAGTGGGCCAGTTCGTCGACCAGCGCCACCTCGGGCCGCCGCTCCAGGACGGCTGCCAGGTCCATCTCGGGGAACGGGGCGCCCCGGTACGCGCGTTCCGCGCGCGGCAGGACCTCCAGACCGGCCAGCTTCTCCTCGGTCAGGCGGCGTCCGTGGCACTCCACGAAGGCGACGACCACGTCGGTCCCCCGGTCCGCCCGGCGCCGCCCCTCGTCGAGCATCCGGTACGTCTTGCCCACGCCGGGGGCCGCCCCGAGAAAGACCTTCAGTCTTCCGGGCCTGGCAACCGCCTCCGCCACGACACGCGCCTCCCCACGCCAAAGAACGCCCCGATCCGCGCAGAGGGCTTCCCTGGCCGGCGGAGGCACACAAGTGCTGCTCCCGATCATCATCGGGTGGAAATCGGCCGGATCATGGCAGAGCGCGAAGACATTGACGCTGCCCTGACGGCCCTCCCCTCGACCTCACTTGATCCAAACATGGCGACTGCACAGGGACCATGGGGTGGCCGTCAAGGCGCCGTATGGGTTGTCGCGCAGAGGGTCCTCGCCTGAGAGAGGCGAAGGCTCGCCACAGGGTCATGGCCGACCGTGCAGGCCCGATCAAGTGCGCGCGTATCCGATGCGGATGTCCGCGCTCGGGGTGTCCTGGTCACCCACTCCCACGACTCGGGTGCGGCCGCCGCGTGTCGGCCCCCGGACCGCGTTGCTCCCCACGGCCCATCCGCCGGCTTCCCAGAAGGCGGTGGCCCTCGCCGAGGTCCCGGGGAGCTTCCACGTTTCCAGGGGGTTGGCAGATGAACCGGGACAGTTGAGAAGCCTGGTGTCCCGCGCACGAACGATGCACGGGACACCAGGCTCTCCTGGCTCAGCTCTTGCCGGCGACCGAGGCCCCCGTCACCGGCCGCTGCGGGTCGGCAGTCGGCCGCAGTCGCCGCCGGCGCACCTGCTCAGCCAGTCGGCGAAGTCGGCGTCGTACGTGGTGCCGATGGTGTCGCGGAGCAGGCTGTGGGCCGCTTCGTACTCCCCTGCGCGGTAGTGGCCGAGCAGGGTTGCCACGTCCGCGGGGTGCGACTGGAGCATGTAACGGACGCCCAGATAGCCCCACTGGTAGATACGGGTGGTGTCGGCGTTGTCGTAGGTGGTCCCGAAGAGCTGGCTGAGCCTGTAGGTGTTCTTGCCCGCCTCCTCGATCGCCCTGTCGTAGGTGATGCCGCGGTACGAGTAGGAGACGTATTCGGCGAAACCCTCGACCCACATCACGGTCGGGGTGGTCTGCCCGGCTGCGAAGTCCCCGTACATGTCGTAGCGGCCGTCGAGGTAGTGGGTGTACTCGTGGTTGAGGTTCCAGATCTGGAAGGCGCCGTCCTGGGCCGGCTGCTCGTAGGCGATGAAGCGCGGCTGGTTGCCCTCGGCGGCCGGGTCGCCCTCCAGGTACATGCCGCCGTTGTTGGTGTCGATGCCGAAGACGACACCGGCGTAGGTCTTGTAGTCGGTGCTGGAGTTGAATGCGACGATCTCGATGCCGGTGTTGTTGTCGTCCTTGACCGGACCGTTGTCCTTGACGGTGCCGTGGAAGACCGGGTCCTGCTTGAGGACGCTGTCGCACGTGGCCGACAGTTCGGACGCGGTCAGGTCCTGTGCGAGTACCTTCACGCTCGGGCCGCATGCGTGCTTGATTGTCAGCACTGCGTCGCGCACGCGGTTCTGCAGGTCACAGGTGTCGTACTCGGCGCAGTTCTCCTTGTCGTACTCATCCGTCATCTCGGCAAGGCCGACCCAGAGCGGGGCGGTGCGTCCAGTGATCTCGCTGCGGCCGAGCAGCTCCTTGACCAACGGCTTGACGGTGTCCTTGAGGTCTGCGTGGCGCACGAAACGGCCGAGTTCGCGTCCGGCGTTGTCGGCCAGGTAGGACTTGTCGGTGCCGAGCAGGTCGTCGTGGGCGACGGCGAAGTCACGCAGTCCGGTGAGGACGCTCGGGTCCGCCTTCACGGCTTCCACGAACTCCGGCAGCTGGTGGCCGCGGAAGAGCACGGTGTAGGTGTTGTTGACCGCCGCGAGCATCCCGTAGAACCGGTCGTACGACGAGTCGTAGTCCTTCTGCAGACGCTTGACCACGTCGAGGTGGCGGGCGTTCTCCCCGGAGCTGTCGATCAGGGTGACCGTCTCGGCCAGGGTCTCTCCGTTGGCCTCGGTGACGTCGAAGGCGTGGGACGAGCCGAAGAAGGCATCCAGGGCGCCCTGAATGGCGCTCTTCAGGGTCGGGCCGTATTCGCCGACGTTCTGCGGTTGGTTGTACTGGATGTAGTAGCCGGCGCGCAGGTACAGCACCACCTGGGCTGTGAAAGTGCTGTTGTCCCCGGGGTAGTTGGCCGCGACATCCTTGAGTGCGTTCGCCACCGCGACCATCTGTTCCTCGCGGAAGAGGGCCTTGGAGTCCTCACCGGTCACGCTGAACAGCGTGTTGACGCAGGTGGTTTCCGACTTCTTGATCTGCTCGATCAGGGCACTGCCGGTCTTCGAGGTGAAGTCGCTGACGTTGCAGTTCGCCGCGGCCTTCGCCGCAGAGCGGGCCTGCTCGCGCTGTGCGGCGTTCTGGGCCGCGGGGAGCGGCGGGCGTTGCGCGGAGTTGGAGGTCTCCGTGGCCGATCGCGCGGGGGCGGCGGCGTGTCCGGGTGCGAGATCGACGGCAAGCACGGTGGCGGAGGCGGGCTGTGGGGCGGGGGCCGACCTCGCTACGGGCTTGGGTGCCGCGGCGCCGGACGGGGCCGCCGCGCCGTTGGGGGCGAGCACGGTGAGCCCCAGGCCGGCGACGGCCACGGTAGGTATCAGCAGTTGGGTGAGTTTCCTGAGCGTGGGGGGATTGCGCATGGCGATGGCCTCCAGGCCGGTCGGCAGCCGTGCGTGGGGCACGGCGGTGGGGGGTGCGGACCGTGATGGCAGCGGGAGCTGAGCACTCCCGGAGCTGGCATAGCCGCGGAAAGTGTGACCGTACAATTTCACAGTTCACATGGCAGTGAAAGAGGGCTGCAAGCATCAGAAGAAACTGATGAGTCGTCAGAGGCGTTTCCTGTCCGGGAACTTGAGCCTCCCGGACGGACCTGCGCGATCGCTGGCCATACTCATGCCGGTTTCGAGGGACGACGCCGTCGCACCGGCTCCGTAGCTCGGCCGCTCGGACTGCCACGCCGCTGCCCGGCCCGGCCGTGTGTCGCGATCGGGGTCCACACACCTCCGGTGGTTGTTAGCCTGCGTGGACACAGCGCTTTGCCACGGGGAGGCGGTTGATGCAGTCGCGCCTGGTATTCGTCCACGGGATCGGCGGCCTTCGCGACCCGGCCCGCGAGCTCGCCGCCTGGACTCAGGCTCTGGCCGTCGGCATGCGGGAGGCCGGGCACTCCGCAGCCGCCCGTGACCTGGTCTCCGAGGGTTCGGGCGAGCAGGTGTTCGTCCACTACGCCGACCTCTTCGGGCGCGGGCAGGGCCAGGGCGGGGACGTCCCCGGCGCCGTCGGTGAGGCCGGGGTGGAGATGGAGGGGGAGATCCTCTCGGATCTGCTCGTCGCATGGGTGGACGGACTGGCCGCGGAGCATTCCGACGAGTGGCACCGCCAGATCCTGGATCACGCCCGGGCGGAAGCCCGGCCGAGAGCCCAGGAGCAGGGCAGCCTGGCGGTCGTACGCCGCGCGCTCAACGTCGCGACCACGCTACTGGCCCTCAAACCCTGGGGTGGCACAGCCCAGTGGATCACCCCCAAGCTGATGGTGAGCCACCTCCGGCAAGTGACCCGCTACTTGGCGCGCTCCGATCTCGACGCTCAGGGCATCAGCCTCGACCTCCGGATCCGGTCTCGGGTCGCCGAGGCGATCGGGGACGGACCGGCCATCGTGGTGGCGCATTCCCTGGGTTCGGTCGTCGCCCTGGAAACCCTTCACCAACTCAGCTCCCCCATCCCACTGTTCGTGACCCTCGGTTCGCCGATCGCCACCCGGACCGTCGTGTGGCCCCGGCTCCTTCCCCAGCCCCCGGGTGTCCCCGATGGTGTGGGCGAGTGGCTGAACTTTTGGGACCGGGACGACGTCATCGCCCTTCGGCCCCATCTGGAACGTGAGTTACGCCCCAGCGCCGGCGGGGTCATCCCGATCAGTCGGCGCGTGGACTCGGACGGCACCTGGGTCCACGACGCCGAGAAGTATCTCGCCCAGCCGGCCGTCGCCGGGCCCATCGCGCAAGCGCTGGCCAGAATGGCGGGGGGAGCCAGCGGCTGCGGAGGATCCCGGTGAGAGGCAGCCCGGCCGGCCGCCGCCACGTCTTGGTCGTGGCCCCGCAGTGCGGGTCGATGGTGCGCCTGGAGCGGCTGGAGGAGGCTGCCACCAGGCTGTACGAGGTACTGACCGACCCCTCGCTCGGCGCATGCGAACCCGGTCTGCCGGACGGCCGCATCGCACTGGTCGCCGGTGACGGCCTGACCAGCTGCGCCGTACGGGAGACGGTGGAGGCGGCGATCGGATACGCGGCGCGGCACCATGCCGTGCTGGTCCTCGCCTTCCTCGGCCACGGCTTCGCCCCCGGCCGGACCAGCACCCTGCACCTCATGTGCGAGGACTCCACGGAAGACCTCCGGCACGACTCCGTGAACGTGAGTGATCTGCTGGCCGTCGCCGTGGACCACCCCGGGGTCGACGGCGTACTCGGTCTCGTCGACACCTGCCACGCGGGCGGGGCACTGCCCCCCGCCGAGGACCTCGCCGGGGGCGCACGCAACGGCCGCACCCGGTTGGGTCTGCTGATGGCCTCGTCCCTGGGGCAGACCGCGGTCGATCTCGCCTTCTCCCGGCACCTGACCGAACTCCTGCGCGCTGGGCAGCCCGGGGTGGGAGGCACGCTGGGCGTGACCGACGTGCGCGACGCCCTGCGCACCATCGTCGTCGGCCAGAACATCACCGGATTCGACTACGACGGAGACGGCTCGGCACGGGAGCCGCTGTGGGTCGCGCGCAACACCCGGGTCCGCGAAGGCCTGCTCGGCGGACTCGGCGGCCGGCTCGCGACGGAGGAGCTGACCGAGGCGCTCGCGGCCGTGGACCCGCGGATGCCCGTGCCCGACGCCACCCCGGATCTGCGGGCGGCCTTGCTGTGCCGGGCGGAACTCCTGTCACACCCGCCCGGCCCGGCCCGTGAACGCGCGCTGCAAGGCATCGACGGGCTGCTGGTCGCGGTACGCACGGTCGAATTCGTCCGGGGCTGGATGGGCGGCGAGCTGACCACGGCCCGGATCCGGCACGCACTGCACACCATGCTGGCGGCCGAGGGCCGGCTGCCGGCCGACCGTCCCCACATCACCGACGTCGCCGTCATCGACGAGCTGACCTTCAACCATCCTGCCACCGACCGGGACGGCAGACGCGCCGTCGCCCGCTTCGTGGTACTGCTCGGCCAAGCCTGCGGGAAGGACCTGAAGGACCCCGAACTGCGGTCATGGGCCGAGCGGATCGAAGCCCCCGTCGAGGTCAACGACGCCGTCGAGCACGCGGCCCGGCGTACGCAGGGCCAGCGCCTCAGCCTCGTCGTCAGCCTGCACTCCTCCCTCACCGGGGACTGGCCCGAAGTGCTCGACGGATGGCTGCTCCTGGACGGGGCGATGATCCACCACGAGCAGTTCCCCAGCGTGACGGTGGACCGCAAAGGAGCCGAGAACGCGGTCGAGGACGCGGTGCTGTGGGCCGAGGAGCACGCCCGGATACTGGATCTGCCCCTGAGACGACTCGACTTCGCCGTTCCCAGCGGTCTGCTGCTGGCGTGGCGGCCGGAGGAGGCCGGGGTCGCCATGCTTCTGGGGATCCGCTATGAGGTTCGGCTGCACTGGAGCAACCGGCTCACCCCGGACGCCGTTCTGCGCAGCATCGAGCCCGTCGTCGCCGAGCGCTGGCAGTCGATCTCGCAGCACCAGGCCGGTACGCCCGTCGACTGGCTCGCGTACGAGGACTTCGCCGATCCGCACCTCCTGCGCGGGCATCTCCGCAACGGCCGCTACACGCGGGGCATCGGCCTCACCCAGCACCCCGGCGCCGACGCCCGGCTCATGGAGATGCTGCTCGCCTACACGCCCGTCCTGCTCTGGCCGCACGTTCCGGACGGATTCCCGCAGGAGCGGCACGGCTGCCTCGACCGGAGCTGGTGGGCCATGCCGGGCGCCCTCGCGCGTGCCTACCGGGACCGCTGGCGCGGAGTCGCCGACGCGGACCTGGCCGATCTCCGGGCCGTCTGGGACGACGAGGACTGGTTGCGCTTCTGCCGGTTCTTCAGGACCGCGACTCCCCCGGCCCGTACCCGAGATGAGAGGACCCCATGACCCGGGACGCGTACTACCGTGGCGACGGCGTACCCAGGGGCGACACGGCCCTGCCCGAACCGCCCCCTTGGCGCACCTTTCCGAGGAGCTCGGCGGCCGGCGTGTTCCGGCCCCCGGCAGGGCTGACCGAGGCGGTGAACGCGGCTCTTGCGCTGCGCCGACCGCTGCTGATCACTGGCGGCCCCGGCACCGGGAAGTCCACAGTGATCGAACAGGTCGCCGCGGAGCTCGCGCTGGGGCCCGTACTGCTCTGGCACATCACCTCACGCAGCAACCTTGCGGACGCGCTCTACCGCTATGACGCCCTCGGCCGCATCCACGCCCACCGGCTCCAGCAGGAGAAGGCCCGGTCGGGCGTGGACGCGGGCGTGGACGATGTGGCGGCCTTCCTGACCCTCGGGCCCCTGGGAACCGCGCTGTTGCCGTCCGACCGGCCGCGCGCGCTCCTCATCGACGAGATCGACAAGGCCGACCTGGACCTGCCCGGAGACCTCCTCGACGTCCTGGAACGCGGGGAGTTCCACATCACCGAGCTCATGCGCGAGGAACAGCACACCGCACGCGTACGGACCTGGAAGAGTGATGTGCGGCACGTGGTCCGGGAGGGCTACGTGCAGTGCACCGAGTTCCCCTTCATCGTGATGACGAGCAACGGCGAACAGGAGCTGCCCGCACCCTTCCTACGCCGCTGCGTGCGCTACACCATGCCCAAACCGACGGCCGCACTCATCCGTGACGTGGTACGCGGCCATCTGGGGCTGGAAGTGGGCGAATCGGGGCCGACCGCGGAACTCGTCGACCAGTTCGTCCGCCGGGTCGCGTCGGGCGAGAGCGTGGCCGTCGACCAACTCCTGGGCACGTTACATCTATTGAACGGACATACTCGGTCACAGGGCACCGAGCGTGAGCGGCTCATCGCCCTCCTCATGAAAGACCTCTCGGGTGCCTGAGGAACCCCTGGACCGCCGGGAACCCCAGGACCCGCTGGTGGCGGTGGTATCGGCGCTCCACGGACTGGGCCGCGACCTGGACGGACTCTCCGTCACCGAGCTGCTCTGGCTCGCCGCCCGTACGTCGAGCGGGCTCGCGGACGGGGCCGGCGAGGAGGGCACGGAGTCGGCCGCCGCCGACTCCACGGGGGCCGTCGACCCGCGCGAACGGCTCAGCTCCTGGGGGCCACTGACCACATCGGTGTACGGCCCTTCGGCGCCCGGCGGCGACGGGGTGCCCGCCCGGTCGGTGTCCGTACCCCGCGGGTCCGCGCTGCCCGGGGCCCGGGAGATCGCCCGCGCTCTGCGTCCGCTGCGACGGCCGTGGACGGCGGGACGCAGACAACAGCTGGACATCGCGGAAACCGTGTCCGGGTACGCCCGGAGCGGCGAACTCCTACCCGCCTTCCGCCCGGCGCCCGAGCGCTGGTTCGACCTGATCGTCATCCTCGACCGGTCTCCGACGATGGCCGTGTGGGGCGATACCGTCGACGAGTTGCTGAAGGTGCTCGCCACGACGGGTGCCTTCCGCACGTTACGGGTCCGGAAGGTGGACGCCTGGGAGGCGGAGCCGCGGCATCGCGGCGCCGGGTCCCGGACAGCACAGCAACGCCGACTGGTACTCGTCTTCTCGGACTGCGCGTCGGGGGCCGGCGGTGAGGACGGGCTCTGGAACCGGATCCACGACTGGGCCGGCGCCACCCCCACCGTGCTCGTGAACCCGCTGCCGCCGAAGATCTGGCGGCACACGGGGCTCGATCTCCCGGCGGCAAAGGTCACCACTCCCGGCGCGCCCGGCGTACCCAACACCCGTTTGCACTTCCTCACCCCGACTTTGATGGAGGACGTGTTCGACCAGTCGAACGACCGCCGGACCGGCTGGGTCCCCCTGCCGGTGGTCGGACTGACATCGCGCTCACTCGCGCGCTGGGCCCGCACCCTCATGCGCGGGGACCCAGAGGGGTGCGAGGCGGTCCTGGTCCCGGAGCCGGGCACGATGGCACGGACGCCGGCACCACCCGCGGATACACCAGCAGACGCGAAGCTGTTGACCGAGGCCTTCCTGCACCGGGCATCCGCGCCCGCCGTCCGACTGGCTGTGCTCTGCTCCTCGTACCCGCGGCTGAGCACAGGGATGCTGCACCTCGTGCGGCAGGAGCTGGTGCCAGAGGCGAGCCCGGCCGACATGGCCGAGGTGGTCATCGGCGGCCTGGTGTCGGTCGACGAGGGCGGACCGGGCGGCGGCGGCCCGGTCCTGACCTTCCGGGACGGGGTACGCGAACGGCTGGCGCCCCGCCTCGGCGCACGCGACGCGCTGCGAACACGGGACGCCGTGAGCCGGTTCATCGCGGAGCACGCCGACGCCGCATCGCGCTTCCCGGCGCTCGTCCCCGATGCCGAGGGGGATGCGGAGATCCCGTCCGGCGAGGCACCGTTCGCGGAGGCGTCCCCGCGGACCCTGCGGGCGCTGGGTCCGGGGGCCGATCCGGTGGCACGTTCCGGTGGCGAACGCCCGTACTTCTTCCTCAGTTACGCGCACACACCACGCTTCGGCGCAAGGGGTCCAGACCCCGACATGTGGGTCGAGCGGCTCTTCCGCGACCTGTCCTCCCATGTGATGGCGTTGACAGACGCACCCGCTGGTCATCCGGTCGGGTTCATGGACCGGGAGATCCGCAGCGGAGAGGGCTGGTCGGATCGCCTGGGAGAAGTACTGGCCACGTGCCGGGTATTCGTACCGCTCTACTCCCCCCGCTACTTCGCCAGTGAGATGTGCGGAAAGGAGTGGTTCGCCTTCGCCCAGCGGACCACCTACCACCAGGCACGGAGCGCCTCAACAGTCCAGGCGATCGTACCCGCCTGGTGGGTTCCCGTTCCGCCAGGTCAACTCCCCGACGTTGCCCATCGGTTGGAGTTCGATGACCAGTCGTTCGGTGAACGCTACGCGACCGACGGACTCTACGGTCTGATCAAACTGCGGGGATACGCCGAGCAGTACGAGCAGGCGGTGTACGAACTGGCCAAGCGGATCGTCCGCGTAGCGGCCACTTCGAACATCGCCGTCGGCCACCGCGCCGACTACCGGACGGCTCCGAGCGCCTTCGGACCGCTGACCTCGGATCAGAGCAATCTGCGCATCGCGGTGGTGGCGCCCACCGTGCACGACCTCCCCGAGGGACGTCACACCCGCTACTACGGCGACAGTCCCGACGATTGGAATCCGTTCTATCCCGACTCCATGAAGCCACTGGCGCACGTGGCCATGGAACTGGCGTTCCATCTGAATAATCAGGTGAACGTATCCACGCTCGACGACGAGGTCTCCCGAGTCGGCGACGGCAGGCCTCCACCAGGGCCGGTGATCCTGCTCGTGGACCGGTGGGCGCTGGAAGTGCCTGCCTTGCGCCACGCACTGGCCGTGCTGGATGCGACCCATCAGCCGTGGATGAGCGTTGTCGTCGCCTGGAACGGGAGCGATCCGCAGAGCCGTGCCTCGGACGGCGAACTGGACTCGGGACTCACCCGCTCGATTCCGAATCTGATCAGCCGGGCCTGGGGGAAGTCCTCAGCGACGGCCCGGGGCGTGCTCACCTTGGAGGATTTCGGCCGGGTGATGCCACAAGTCGTGGCCGCGACCTACCAGGAGTACCTCAGGCACGCCCAGGCCTACCCGCCCACCAAGGCCTATCCCCCCGACGCAGCCAGGCTCCGGCTGACCGGGCCCATGCCCCTGGAGTTGCCGCCGCCACCGAACGAACCCGAGGAGCCGTGACCCATCGATGACGCAAGCCTGCCGTCCGGGCGGGGACCGGGCGGAGCACTGAGCTGCTGCCGTCGTACCCCTGCGGCGCCCCGGGCGGACCGCCTGGTCCGTGGCGGGGCATCGGAATCAGCTTGGGGATCAGAGCACGAGCGAGGTTCTCGTGCCCGGCCGGGCGGCGCTCCGATGATGCCGGCAGGCCGGCACAGCTGGTTCGAACGGGCCGACCCCGCGCCCAGAGGACGGCCCCGAACCGTCCGGCCGCTCCGAGTGACCTTGGTGACGGCCCGGGCCACTCGGCTGCCCCTGGCCTGGCGGGGGCGACCCCGAGGCCCCGTTGTTCAGTCGATGACGGCTGTGGCTTCGACCTCGACGAGGAGGCCGGGGGCAGCCAAGGCGGCGACCCCGATCCCGGTGAGCGGCGGAGCCGGGGTGGCCCCGAGCTTCGCGGCCGCCCGCGCAGCGCCTTCGACGAACAGGGGCATCTTCTCGGGAGCCCAGTCGACAAGGTAGACGGTCAGCTTGGCCACCTGGTCGAAAGAGGCACCGGCCTCGGCAAGGGCGGCGGCGACGTTGAGATAGCACTGCTCGACCTGGGTGACGAGGTCGCCTTCGCCGACGATGACCCCGTCGGCGTCCCAGGCGACTTGCCCGGCGATGAAGACCAGCTTCGACCCCGTGGCGACCGACATCTGCCGGTAGAGGTCCACCTTCGCCAGCCCTGCGGGGTCCACCAAGTTGATGGGCATGTCTGCTCCTTGCCGTGAGGAATCGCGGGAACGTTTCGCCGAAGCCGGCGGCGCGCGGCCCCTTGTGGTTACTGGGTAACCGTAGGAGAGTGAACGCTGACCTGGAAGAACGCACTTTTTGGTGACGGGGGAACCTCATGGTGACCAAGCAGCTCAATGACTCATCCGACGACGCGGACCTCAGGCGCGCGGACTCGCTGGCACGGGAGATCTTCTCGGACGTCGCCAACAAGTGGGCGCTCCTGATCATCGAGGCCCTCGGTGATCGCACCCTGCGCTTCACGGAACTGCGGAACGAAGTCGAAGGCATCAGCCACAAGATGCTCACGCAGAACCTGCGCATGCTGGAGCGCAACGGCCTCGTCGTACGCGACGTGCACCCCACCGTGCCACCACGGGTCGAGTACACCCTCACCGAGCCGGGCCAAGGCCTCCGGAAGACCGTCGACGTCATGTGCGACTGGACCCACCGGCACTTCGGTCACATCGAGGAATCCCGCCGCCGCTTCGACGCCTGACCACTGCTCTCGCCGTGCCAGGTGGCCCGCCTCGGGGATGACCTCCAGTCGATACGGTCGCTCTCGCCCGACAGAAGGATGGCGGGAACGTCGACGCGCCGCAGACGGCTGTACGCATGCCAGCCAGTCCCCGCCCCGTCCGCCCCGTCCGCCACACCGGCGCGGCCTGGGCCGGCCCGGTCAGACGCCGGCTGCTGGTGGGCCGCCCTCCGACGAGCGGCCGGAACCCGGTACCTGGGCCTGCGCAGGGCGTGCCGACGGGAGCCGGTCCGGTCAGTCCGTGGCTGCGGCAGCCTGCTCGATCAGCTTGGCCGTGATCTTCGGGTTGCTGATCATGGCGACGTGCGAGGCGCCGGGAACTTCGACGACGGTGGAGCCGGCACGCTCGTACTCGAAGCGTTCGAGCGCCGGGGGGGATGGCCTTGTCCGCGCCCGCGACCAGGCCTCAGGAGGGGATGGTGCGCCAGGCGGCGGCCTGCGTCGTGTCTTCGAATGACGCGGCGCTGAAGGGGCGCTGGGTCGCCTGCATGACGCGTGTGGTCGAGGCCGGGAGGTCGGCGGCGAAGGCGCTGCGGAACGTGTCGGCCTTGAGGTAGAGGTCGGTTCCGGTGGTTCGGTCGGGGTCGGGGTAGGGCACGGGGTTGACGGCGGCCTGGATCTCGGTGACGGCGGCAGCGAGGGCTGCTACGGCGCCGAGGCTGGGATGGAGGCGTCTGTGTGACGTCAAGTGAGTGCTCCTGTACGGGATGACCGGCGTCGCCGGGTAGGGCCTGAGGAGGATGGGCCGGCGCCCGCCGGCCAGGTGTCGCAGGGCGGTCGGCGGGCGCGGTGCTCTCGCGGTGTTCAGGCGCGGGCGGCCTGCCTGATCAGGTCGGCGACGGCGTCGGGCTGGGAGACGTACACGGAGTGGCTGCCCGCCACTTCGACGACCTGGGCGCCGATCCGCTCGGACATCGCGTGCTGGGCCGGGGGCGGGATCATGCGGTCATCGGTGGCGATCAGGTACCAGGCGCGCTTGGTGCGCCAGGCGGGCTGGGAGACCGTCCCGCCCAGGGCCTCCACGCCCCAGGGCACCTGCGAGTCGGCCATGAATTCGGCTTGGGCGATGGGTAGGTCACCGGCGAAGGATTCGGCGAACTTGTCGCGGTCCAGGAACAGGAACCCCTGGTTCGGGGGCAGGATCGGCGGGACGGGGGCGCCGGGCGGCGGGTCGGCAATGAGGGTGCTCACCGACTCGCCCTTGTCGGGAGCGAACGCGGCGATGTACACGAGGGCGTTCACCTTGGGGTGGTTGCCCGCCTCGGTGATCACGACCCCGCCGTAGGAGTGGCCGACCAGGGTCACCGGTCCCGGCATCCCGTCGATGACCTGCTGGGTGGCGGCCACGTCGCCCTCCAGTGAGAGCGTGGGGTTCTGCACGACGGCCACGTTGTAGCCGTCGGCTTTCAGGGCGTCGTACACGCCCTGCCAGCCGGAGCCGTCCACGAAGCCTCCGTGAACGAGCACGACGTTGCCGCGGGGAGCGGTGTCGTTCATTCATTCCTCCCGTGTCCCTCGGGATGCCCTGCCTGGGCGTCCCTTGCTGCGAACGCTACGAATGCGGGCGATTTCGCCGCTTCCGTCATATGACGTAGGTGAGGCCCCCGGGGGGACGCAGGCGGCGTGTCAGTGCTGGTTGAGCTGTTTCAGCGCGTCCCGGAGCGCGGCCCTGGAGGTGACGCCCAGTTTCGGGAAGAGCTGGTAGAGGTGGGTGGAGACGGTGCGCGGAGACAGGGAGAGCTGCTCGGCTATCCGTTTGTTGGTCAGGCCGGCGGCGGCCAGGTGGGCGATTTCCCGCTGCTGCGGTGTCAGGGCCGCGGTACCGGACCGGTGAGCCGTGCGCGGAGGGGTGCCGCAGGCTCGCAGTTCCTGGTCGGCCCGGTCGGCCCACGGGGTCGCGCCGAGCTGCCGGAAGGTCTCGGCCGCGGCGGCCAGGTGGTGGCGGGCTCGTGCACGCGATCTGCCGCGCCGGAGCCGTTCACCGTAGGAGAGGCGGATGCGGGCCAGGTCGAACGGCCAGCGCTCGGCTCCCTCGACGGCAAGGGCGGCTTCGAAGCCCGCGTGCTGATCGTCGTCGCCGGCGAGGGCTCCAGCGGCGTGCACCAGCATCCGCAGCCGCGGGGAGACCGCGTCCAGGCCGGCGCTCCGGGCGGCTGCGGCGTGGTCCCGGGCCTGGCCGCGGCGGCCGGTCCGCACGGCCGCGTCCACCAGGTCCACGACCGTCCACAGTGCATGCGGGGCGAATTCCGGCAGCGACCCGGGAGGTGTGATCAGCGTCGCCTGCCGGTACGCCTCCTCGAAGTCCCCCCGGCCCAGAGCCGACAAGGTCCGGGCGTGGGCGGCGTAGGCGCGCACGGCGTCCGCGCGCCGCGGCCGGGCCCACTGGTCCATCTGGTCGGTCAGCCCCATGGTCTGCGGGTGGTCGCCGCAGGCCGCTGCCGCGCAGGCGAGGAGGTACTTCCCGACCCAGGCCTGCATCGGGTAGTGGTACTGGTCGCACAGGTCCAGCCCCTCGCGGGCCACGTGCCGTAGCTCAGCCCACTGCCCGGTCAGCCACGCGTGGTTGCCCAGCAGGAACAGGGCGTCGATGGCGGGCGTGACGTGCTCGCCCCGGCGGCTGCCCGCCACGACGCGGTGCAGGCCTTCCACGCATCCGTCCAACCGGTCCACGTACGCTCCGGCGATGGCCACCCGGACGATACGCAGCGGGTCGGACTCGTACGCCAGCTCCGCGATGGCCGCATCCAGCACTGCCAGGTCGGACGGGGCGGTGCGCGCGGGATCGGCGAACGTGCTGCGCGCCGTGGCCAGTACCGAGGGAGCGACCGGGTACTTGGCCAATGCGGCGTCGAACGGGGACCACAGCTCGGGCCGGCCGCCGAAGAAGCACACCAGCAGCAGGGTGTGCAACGCCTCGGTCAGCGTGGCGTCGCCGGGGTCGTAGGGTTCGGGCCGCATGGTGAGGGCCCCGCGCAGCAGCCGGTGTGCGGTGTCGATGTCCCCGGAGCCGTTGAGGAGGTAGGCCGCCCCGGCCACCGCCATGGCCAGCGGGGCCTCCCCGGGCGCGGTGCGGCGGGCGTCGTCCAGCAGGTGGGGTACGTCGCGCAGGTCGCCGGTGATGTTCGCGCCGGTGTAGGCCGCCTCGGCGAGGCGCCTGGCCCGTCCGGGACCCGCGGGGGTGAGCTCGGCGGCGCGCAGCAGCGCCGCGACCGCGGCGGGCCCGTCGCCTCGGCGGGCGATGACGGCGGCCGCCCGTTCCAGCAGTGCGGCGACCCGCTCGTCGGGGCCCTCCGCCGCCTGGGCGAGATGCCATGCCTGGCGTTCGGGAGTCTCCTGCCAGGCGCGGGCCAGCGCCCGATGGGCGCTACGGCGCTGGTCGCTGGTCGACAGCTCCACGACGGCCGACCGCGTCAGCGCGTGCCGGAACCGCAGGCCGGACGGTTCGTCCACGCGGATCAGCTGGGCCCGTTCGGCGGAGCCCAGGTGCCCCAGACCGCACCGCCCGGCGGTGGCGCGCCGCAGGACCCGCAGGTCGCCGGTCCCGTCCAGCGCGGCCAGCAGCAGCAGGTACCGGGTGGCCGGGGGCAGGCCGGCGATGCGGGAGGCGAACGCCGACTGGAGCCTGCGGCTCAGCGGTAGCCGCGCGGGCAGGGCCTCGGAGGCCGCCCGCTGCGGGCCGCTGAGGGCGACCGGCAGCTCCAGAAGTGCGAGCGGGTTGCCCTGCGCTTCGGCCATCAGGCGCCGCCGCACCCGCCGGGCGAGCGCCGGGAACCGCTGGACCAGCAGGTCCTCGGCCGCGTCCTCGTCGAGGGGACCCACGTCGTGGATCGGAAGTCCGCTGTGGTCGAAGAAGCCCTCCGCTCCCTCCCGGGCCGCGCACAGCATCCCGGCTCCGCGGCCCTCCAGCCGGGGCGCGACCTCGCCCAGGACCGTGGCACTGGCCGGGTCCAGCCACTGCACGTCGTCCACGACCAGCAGCGTCGGCCCGTGACGGGCGAACCGTCCGACCACCGACAGCACGTCGCTCACGACCGCCTCGGGTTCGGGTGCCGGGCCGTCGCGGCGCCCCAGCACCACGCCCAGCGCCTCCCCCGGATCGACGGACGGCTGTCCGCCGCCCGCCGCCTCGATCAGCTGACCGAGACCGCTGTAGCTCAGCCGCGCCCTGTACTCCGCGCCGGCGGCCGTCATGACATGCATACCGCGGCCTCGGGCCCGGGACGCGGCGGCGGTCAGCAGCGCGGTCTTGCCGACGCCCGGCTCGCCGAGCAGCAACAGCGGACCGCCTCCGCCCGCCCGCGCGATCCCGTCCAGGAACAGGTCGATCCGGGTCATCTCCACCGTGCGCCCGATGAGCGGCCCGTCCGCGTCCGACACCGGCGGAGCGGCCTGGTCCGCCGGACGGCCGTGTTCGCCGGGGCCGGGGCCGGCGTCCCCGTACGAAGTGGGTGGCATCGAGGGCGTCCTAGGAGTTGCCGGTGAGCACGAACCCGGCGACCTCGCGGGCGAAGAGCTCCGGCTCCTCCAGGTGGCCGAAGTGTCCGCTGCGCTCCAGGATCAGCAGCCGCGAGGCGGGAACCAGCTTGTGCAGTTCCTCCGCCCACCGCACCCCGCACACGACGTCGTGGCGTCCGGCCACGACCAGTACGGGCAGCCTCAGGGCACCGAGCGCCTCGCGGTCGTCGATCAGGTCGGGTTCGCCGTCCTCGTCGCGCCCGGAGATGTACGTCGCCCGCAGCGCTTCCCGCAGCTCGCCCCACCGCCGCACATCCGACCAGTAGTCCGCGACGTAGGCCGGAACGACCCCCTTGGCGGCTGCCACCATGGCCTCGTCGTCGGCGATCGCCGGGATCGCCGCGAAGGCCTCCATCACCGCCGGCACCTCCGGGCGGCCGGCGTGGCGGGCTGCGAACTCCCCCACCTTGCGCATCATTTCCTCCCCGAACTCGGGCCCGGTGAGCGGAGCGCTCTCGTACAGCACCATTCCGGCGAGCTGGTCGGGACGGTGAAGCGCGTGGAACTGGGCGACGAATCCACCGTACGAGTGACCCAGGAGATGTACACGGTGAACGGGCAAGTGGTCGATCAGCGCGGCCAGATGACTGCTGTGGCGGGCTCGGGTGTAACCGTCGGGGTGGACGCCGAGCCGGTCCGAGCCGCCCGTACCGGCCGGCTCCAGGTACACCATGGTCAGACTCTTCTCCAGCTCCGGTGCGCGAAGGTACCCCCACTCGATGCCGGGTCCACCGGGATGCGCCACGCACAACGGCCCCCTTCCGTGGACGTGGTACCGCAAGGTGACGCCCTCCACCACGAGGGTGTGGACGCCTTCGGCCAGCGGGCCGGTCAGAGGTGGCACCATCAGTGCTCCCGATCTCGAGGGTGGTCGATGACACCGACAAGATGTCCGGGGGGAGGGAAAGTTCGACCGCGCCGACGTGACGTGCGTCACGAGGCGCGGAATGATGCGAGCGCCCTCTCCGCAGCCGCGACCAGAGCCGCTCCGCCCGTCTCGGTTCCGGCCCAGGCGATGTGCCCGTCCGGGCGGATCAGCGCGGCGCGCACCTCGGCCCAGGCAGCCGGGGGCTGGCGGAGGGTCGCGATGCGTACGGCGAGTCCGGGCTTCTCCAGGACAGAGAGCCCGCCACCGTCCGCCAGGTCGAGCAAGACGTGCGCGTCGGCACGCAGCAGGGAGAACAGGCCACCCTCGGAGCCGATGAAGCCCAGGTCCGGGGCACGGGTGCCGGTGAGGGGGTGGGCCGCCGGATCTGCCGAGGGGTAGCTGACGCAGAGCGCGGTGAGGCGTTCGGCCAGGGACCGGTTGAACTCCGGCTCACGGGCGACCATCGCGCTGAGCAGTGAGCGCAGGGCCAGGTTCTCGGGAGTGAAGCCGGTCATCAGGGCGGTCTGGGCGCGACTGTGTTCCATCAACTGGGCGCCAACGGGGTGGCGTTCGTCGTGGTAAGTGTCCAGCAGGCCTTCCGACGCCCGGCCGTTCAGTGTCGCGGCGAGCTTCCAGCCGAGGTTGTGCGCGTCCTGGATGCCGACGTTCATGGCGACGCCGCCGGCGGGGAAGTGCTGATGGGCCGCGTCGCCCGCGAGGAACACGCGCCCGCGCCGGTACTGCGCGGCCAGCCGGGTGGCGTTGCCGAACCGGGAGAGCCACTCGGGATCGCGCATGCCGAAGTCCTCTCCGGCGATGGCGACGGCCTTGGCCCGCAGCTCCTCCAGAGTGAGGTCGCCCGGCCAGGTGGTGGTGAGGCTGTCGGGGCTGACGCCGACCACGCGGTAGCGCCCGGCGGGCAGCGGCGCGACCATCAGGCCGCCGTCGGGGCCGAGGGTGCTGAAGCCGGGCCGCGGCGGGTTGTCGAGGGCGACGTCGCCGAGCCAGCCCAGCACGGTGGACGGGGTTCCCGGGAAGTCGATGCCGGCGGCGGTGCGCACGGCACTGCGGGAGCCGTCGCAGCCGACGAGGTACTCCGCCCCGAGTGCGTACGTCCCCTCCGGCCCCTCCACCCGCACGACCACCGCGTCGCCGTTTTCGGTGAATCCGCCGACCCGGTGCCCACGGACGATCCGCGCGCCGAGCCCGAGTGCGTGGGCTTCCAGCAGTTCCTCGGTCCGGGCCTGGGGCAGGGCAAGGGTGTACGGGAAAGGGGTGTCCAACTCCCGGAAGTCGAGCCGGTCTTCGAGCATGGCGAAGTGGCCCCCCGGAATCCGCAGGCCCTCGTCGAGGAAAGGCCGGTGCACGCCGCGCGAGGCGAGCACCTCGATGGTGCGCGGGTGGATGGTCAGAGCCTTGGAGCGCTGGTCGACCTCCGGGCGCTCCTCGATGACGGTGACGGTTGCGCCACCCCTGCACAGTTCCGCGGCGAGCCAGAGACCGACCGGGCCGGCCCCGGCGATGACGACGTGCTGTTCCATAGCCCCTCCTCAACAGAATCTTGGTCACTGACCAAGCGATGATTCGAAGTAAACTAGGTCAATGACCAAGACGCAAGCGAGTGAGGGCCGCGGAGCCCGCCTGGACCCCGGCACCGTGATCCAGGCGGCCCTGGAGCTGCTGGACGAGAAGGGGCTGGACGCCCTGTCCACCCGGGCCGTCGCCGACCGGCTCGGCGTGCGGATGAACACCGTGCTGTGGCACGTGAAGACCAAGGCCGGGATGCTGGAGCTGATGGCGGACGCCGTCATCGGCGAGATCCCGCTCGACGACCTCCCGGAGACTTGGGACGAGCGCGTCCGCGTACTGGCCCACCGCTACCGGGGCACCCTCCTCGCCCACCGCGACGGCGCCGCGCTCGTCGTCGGCACCAATGCCGCGGAGCCGCACACCCTGAACTTCGCGAACGCCCTGGTCGACGCACTGCTGGACGGGGACCTGGAGGAGCGCGCGGCGGCCTGGACCGCGTGGACGATCGTCTACTTCACCCTCGGACTGGCCCAGGAGGAACAAGCCGCCGCACACCAGCCCCTCGAAGGACGCCTCACGGCGTCTGTCTCCGCAGCGGCCCACCCGGCTCTCCACCGGGTCCTCGCCCACCTCGGCGCGGACTCCTTCGACGAACGCTTCGAGTTCGGCCTGTCCGCGATCCTCGCGCGGTCGTGAGCGGGCAGGAACCTCTCGAGCCGAACCAGCACGGGGTGGGTCGCGAGAGGTGATCTCCAAAACAGGTGCACCTCTGCAATTCCGGCAGGGCCCGTCAGTCCGACGTGAAGTTCGACAGGCTCGGCGCCTGACCGGCGTCGGGTCCCCTTGTGACCGGCGGCACCAGCAGGTCCGGGGCGCCCTCCCCGCCCGAGCACGTCACCCGCTCCCGGGCGGGCCGGTCAGCGGGCAGGCACGGGGCCGCCCGGCCGGAACCGCTCCACGCCGACGATGTGCCGCACCTTGGTAGGGCGCACGATCACCGAGACCCGCTGTTCCACGGGCATCAGCCACTCGAACCGCTCGCTGCCCAGGTACTTCTGCGCGAGCCGGTCCATCCGGCGGTGGGCCTCCTCGCCCTCGATGAAGTCGAAGGCTTCAGTCATCCCGGGAGGCTACCAACGCGGACGTGTACGGGGCCGGCTTGCGGCCTCCGTCGCAGCGCCACCGGCGTCTTTGCCACAATCCCGTCATGCCGATACCCGCTCCAGTGACTCCCGACGCTCCCACGCCGATACGGGACCCGCTCCTCACCCAGCAGTGGCTGGACCTCGCCTTCATCCACTGGGCCGTAGAACCGGACGAGGTGGCAGGACTCCTGCCACAGGGCACCGTCCCGGACACACACGACGGCGCCACCTACGTCGGGCTCATCGCCTTCCGCATGCACAAGGTCGGCTGGCTCCGGCTGCCCGGGGTACCGTATTTCGGTTCGTTTCCCGAGACCAACGTGCGCCTGTACTCGCTGGACGCACAGGGGCGCCGCGGGGTCGTCTTCCGGTCGATGGATGCCTCCAGGCTGCTCCCGGTGGTGCTGGGCCGCGCCGGCTTCCGCCTGCCGTATCTGTGGTCCCGGATGAGCGTGCACGGTACGGGCGACGCCCTCACGTACTCCAGCTCCCGGCGGTGGCCGGGACCGCGTGGCGCATACAGCCGGATCTCCATGAAACCCGGCGAACGCATCCACAAGCCGACCGAGTTGGAACACTTCCTCACCGCCCGCTGGGGCATGCACAACGCATTTCCCGGCGGGTCCGCCTACCTGCCCAACGACCACCCCCGCTGGCCCCTGCACCGGGCCGAACTGATCACCTGCGACCAGAACCTGCTCACGGCGGCCGGGCTGACCGCACCGACCGACCCACCGGCCAGCGTCCTCTACTCCCCTGGCGTACCCGTCCGCCTCGGCCGCCCCTCCCTCCCCGCTCCGCGCACTGGTCGAGCCGACAGGACCAGTGCTACGTGAGGCGTGCTCCGGCTGTTGCAGCCTGGCTGCCCCAGAGCGAGTGTCGGCCGACGACGCGGGCGTGCGGACCGTCTGTCCGGCCGGATCGCGGAGGACGGCGCCGAGGCGCGGGTGGAGCGGAGTGTGACGCGGGCGGGGGTGCTGGGGGAGGGGCGGTAATCGCGCGTCGGCTGTCGAGGACGACTACGTCCGAGAAGGCCCTGCTGCCCCGGACCGCTGCGGCACCCACGGGTCTGGCTCCGCTCGAGCCGGGGGGCGTGGAGCCGGGCCCATTACCCCCCTCCCGTGCCGCGGAACTCAGGGTCGGCGTCCGGCCCAGGCCACCAGCCGGTCGATGGCGCGAGCTCCGGGGTCGACGGCCACCACTTCGGCGAAGGGGATCCGCCCGCCGCGGGTTTCGGCCGGCAGCGCGTGACGTACGACGCCGATCACCCGCTCGATGAGGGCCGGGTCCCAGTCCGGGTCCTGTCCGGTCGCCTCGGCCAGGTCCCAGGTGTGCACCGTGAGTTCGTGGGTGTAGACGGCTGCGGCGGTCGCGCCCGGCAGGACGCCGATCGGCAGGCGCAGCCGCCGGTCGAGGATGCCCGGATCCGCCCACACTTCCGCGACCTCGCGGGCGCCCGGTTCCCAGGCCGCCGTCCATGCGCCGTCGGCGACCTCGTCGGCGAAGGACGGGACGCTGAACGGGTCCTCGCCGCGCCCGATCACCGAGATCCGGCGGACGACGGCGACGAGGTGGCTCGACAGTCGCCGTACGTCGAACTCCTCGCAAGGGGTCGGGGCGTCGTACTGCTCGGTCCGGACGGCGGCCAGCGTACGGCCCGCCAGCTCGACGGCAGCGGCGAGGTCGGCCCGCGGATCGAAGGAGGAGGGGGCGGCGACGGTATCGGTGGAGTCGAACGGGGTCGCGATGAGCTGCTCGGTCTTGTTCATGCGTTCATCCTGGAAGCAGAAGTGGCCACCTTCTGGCCAGTTTTCCCAGGAGAATGAAAGGCGACGAACGAGGACGCGCGCGCGGGAGGAACAAGGCACATGAGAGCCGACCGGTTGGTGGCGACCCTGCTCTTCCTCCAGGAGCGTGGCCGCGCCACCGTCCCCGAAGTGGCCGCCGAACTGGAGGTGTCCGAACGCACCGCGCGCCGAGATCTGGAGGCCCTGGCCGCGTCCGGCATCCCCGTCTACTCGCAGCGCGGCCGCGGCGGCGGCTGGTCCCTCGTCGGCGGGGCCCGTACGAACCTCACCGGGCTGACCGCCGACGAGATCCGGGCGCTCTTCCTCGTCACCGGTCCCCTGTCGGCCACCCCCGAGCTGCGCACCACCCTGCGCAAGCTGGTCCGGGCCCTGCCGCCGCCCCTGCGGGCGCAGGCCCAGGCCGCGACCCGCGCGGGGCTCGTCGACGCCACGGACTGGTCCCGCAACGCCGTCACCGCCGATGCCGCCCACCGCTCCGCGCTCCAGGGCGCCGTCGTGGACGGGATCCGCGTCCGCCTCGGGTACGCGGGCGTCGGCAAACCGGCCGGGGAGCGTACCGTCGACCCCCTCGGGCTCGTGGCCAAGGCCGGGGTGGACTACCTCGTCGCCGGAACGGAGAAGGGCCTGCGCACCTTCCGGCTCAGCCGGGTCACCTCCGTCGAACCGACCGGCGAACCGGTGGTAAGGCCGCCCGACTTCGACCTCGCCACGGCGTGGCGGGCGCTGTCCGGGGCTTTCCAGGACGGTATGTACGCGGTGACCGTCCGTGCCCGGGTCCACCCCGACACGCTGACCCTGCTGCAACGGTTCCTCGGCGGCCGTGTGCGCGTCGGCGCTCCGCTGCCCGACGGCTGGACCGAGGTGTGGGTCGACGGCCCGGCCGCCAAGGCCGTGGCGGGGCATCTGGCCGGACTGGGCGCGGGGGTCGAGGTGCTGGAGCCCCCGGAGGTACGGCAGTGGCTGGCCCGGATCGGCTCCGAACTCGTGGGGATGTATGCGGGGGAGTGACCGCACGCACCTCCCGGTCAGTAGTCGATGCCGGCCGCTTTCCGGGCTTGGCCGCTGATTCAGGGCGATGCCTGGTAGCCGGCCCACGCGCGTGCCGCCTCGATGGTTTCTTCCAGGCCGGTCATCCCGTATGCCTGCCAGGCTTACCAGGAGCGGGCCTCGGCCTCGGTGAGGACCACGACGGTCTCGCGGACTGCTGTGTCACCGCCCCGTCCAGGCGCCCGGTGACGCGCCGCAAAGGGTCATGACTCGGAGGTCGCGAGCCCTTCGATGGAGCCCGTGCACTGGAGTTGGCTCGTTTCGAAGGCATTGACGGACAGTCATGGGCCCTCAATCATAAATGAGTTGCCGATCCGGCGATCCATTCGAGGGTATGGCGCGGTGCGACAGGGTGCCGGGGCAGGAGAGAGACATGGCTGGAGCGGATGGGATGTACTGGCCTCCCCCGTTCGGTGAGGATCCTGCTCGACTCTTGCCCGCGAAGCCGCAGCACCGCCGGAAACTACTGTTCCTCAGCCTCGTCGGGGCGGTCGTGCTGGCGCTGCTGGCCGGTGTGGCGATCTGGCTGACCTCCGCCACTGCGCCGCGCCAGAACCGCGCCCCATTCGATGAGGCGTTGCAGAACTTGGAGTTCGAGCCGGCAGTGCGCTACCACTCCGCGCTGGGCGGCGGCGCGATGCAGTCGGACGTCACGGTGACCAGCTTCGGGGAAGCAGTAGGGACCGCCACCCTGGCCGGGCAAAAGTTCGACTACCTCGTTGTGGACGGCAAGACGTTCGTCAGGGCCCCGGACGGCATGCTGCCCGGGAAACCGGACTCGTCTCCGGTCTCGGCTCTCAGGGGCAAATGGATAACCGGCGGAGTGATCGGTTCCGGCCTGAGCGGGGTCTCTGCAACGCCGTTTACGCCGCTGAGACTGGCGACGCAGCTGAAGGCTGCCGTGGCCGGTGCCAAGAGCTTCCCGAAGGCTGGAGATCCCGGCACGCTTGTCGGCGGTGTGCCCGCCCTCAAAGCCAGTACACCTGCTGGCGATCTCTACGTGACGAAGAACGCGCCCTACCGGGTCCTACGCCTCACGGCGGGCCGCAGCCCGCCAGGGGCCCTGCCCTCCCTGCCCTCCCTGCCCGCGCTGGGCTCGCAGGCCTCCGTGGACACGCGGGCCCGC